>CAYSHJ010000633.1:0-1536 GCA_964430385.1 uncultured Planctomycetaceae bacterium | reverse complement strand
ATCGCGCAGGCATTCCGAGAGGCTTCGCGCTGGAAGGAGGCCATCGATACCTTCAACGGGAATCTGAAGATCGACGCCGCCAACACGGAGAAATGGCTGTGGTGGATCGCCATCACGCAACGCGACGGCGGCATGTACAAGGAAGCCATCGGCACGTTCCGCCAATGCACCAACTTCCCGGAAAACACCAAGCAAATGGCCTGGTGCCACCGTGTCCTCAAGGAATGGAACGAGTCGATCATCCTCTACAACCAAGTGACGTCCGACGCTCCGTCCGCGCCCTGGGCGCTCTTCCAAATCGCTCAAGTCCGCGAAGCGTCCGGCGACAAAGAAGCCGCGATCAAGGCGTTTCAAACCGTCTGTAAGAAGTTTCCCAAGGACGGTCATGCCGCTCAAGCTCACGCGCACTTGCAGACGGCCTACAAGATCAACGTCACGCTCGGCGGCGCGGCGGAAGAATAATGCCGAGGCACGAAAGGTGACGTCGTTTTCTTGCCGTTTCCGTATCGTGTTTGTCGTCTTCGTCGTCATGCGGCCGTCCGAGTTTCGCATCACGCGGACAGCGACGATCGCTGCGCCGCCTGCGGCGGTCTTCGCGCAGGTGAACGATTTCCACAAGTGGATGGCCTGGTCCCCGTGGGAGAAACTCATTCCTCTGAGCCGTTAGCCGGACGTGAGTTGAGGCAAACACGGTCGCACAGACGCAAGGCATTTGCCGCGGAGCGGCATCTGACAGTAGCCGCGGGTTTCAACCCACGGAGTGGGATGTCGTCCCGATGTTTCGTCGCGGAGCGACGATTGAATGTATGGCAAAACGCACAAAAGACGGGGGCTGATGGCCAAATGCCAGTTCAATCGTCGCTCCGCGACGAGCTGGTTCTCCCGGGATCGGTAACCGTGGGTTGAAACCCACGGCTACCATCATGTGGTCACTCTGCGACCAAGGCACCGTGCCACCAGGGCACTACACTGTCCAGGCCGTTGGAGGCGGTGGATGGGTTGCGACTTGTACCGCGTTGGCTGGACCAGGTCGATCTGACCGAACTGCGAGGCCGGATCGTGCGATTGAAGACCTACCTGAAGCGTGCGCAGCTCTTTGCCTTTCAGATCAAATAGCAGGTCGGACATGCGCCCGCCTACTTCGATGTTCATCGAGTGAATCAAAGCTGCGCGGAACCGAAAACGCTATACCGCACGCGGTATAGTCCCCAAGCTTCCGTCGTTCGGAATGTCGATAGACGCTTGGTGGGTTGATCGCACTCGATCACCAAGGTGAATTGCGGTGAGCCCAGCGAATGAAATCACGCAAGTTTTTGCAGGTCGATCCTACCGCGCGTCGGGCCAAAGGTAATCCAAGAGCACGCATGCGTCGCGGTAGTCAGGGATGACGATGTCGGCTCCGACGCCGATCAGGCGGTCGCGCTTCCAGGGGTCGGGACGTCCGCTCGGGTGGCGTTCGTCACTGGCCACGGCGATGGCGATGCCGCCGGCGGTTTTGATGTTGTCGATTTCGACGTAGCCGTCACCGAAGCCGAG
>CAYSHJ010000632.1:0-4813 GCA_964430385.1 uncultured Planctomycetaceae bacterium | reverse complement strand
ATCGACGTTCGTATCCCTCACCTTAACGCGGGCTTCGCCCGCAACCTTGCTCCCTCTCTCTCGCATCGGGGAAGAGGGCTGGGGTGAGGGGATTCATGGGCCGGTGGAGCGCTCGGCCCCCTCACCCTAACCCTCTCCCCCCGCGGCGGGGGTGAGGGGATCAGGCAGGAGACATCCATGTTCAAAGATCTGCTCAACCGGTTGGGCATCGCGGACGTCAACAGCGGTGTGTGCGCCGGTGAATGGATCAAGTCGCCGTCGGGTGGCGAACTCACGTCGTTCAATCCTTCGACCGGCGAGCCGATCGCTCGCGTACTGACGGCGTCGCGCGAGGACTACCTGCGAGCTGTGACCCGTGCTCAAGAAGCATTTCAAGTTTGGCGCCTGGTGCCGGCGCCGCAGCGAGGCGAATTCATTCGCCGTTTGGGCAACGCGCTGCGCGAACACAAACAGGATCTCGGACTGCTAGTCACCTTGGAGGTCGGCAAGATCCGTTCCGAAGGAGCGGGCGAAGTCCAAGAGATGATCGACATGTGCGATTTTGCGACCGGTCTGTCTCGCCAACTTTATGGCCTGACGCTGGCCAGCGAACGCCCGCAGCATCGACTGTTCGAACAATGGCACCCGCTGGGCGTCGCCGGCATCCTGACGGCCTTCAATTTTCCGGTCGCCGTATGGGCGTGGAACGCCGCGCTGGCGGCAGTCTGCGGCGACACGTGCGTCTGGAAACCGTCGCCGCTCGCCCCGCTCACGGCGATTGCCGTGCAGAACATTGTGAATCGAGTCTCCGCCGATGTCGGCGTCGATCCGATTTTCCATCTGTGCATCGGTGCTGGCACAGCGGTCGGCGAATGGATGGCTCACGACCGACGTCTGCCTCTGATCTCCGCGACGGGTAGCTGCGCGATGGGCCGCAGCGTCGGCAGCGTGGTGGCTCAACGATTCGGTCGCAGCCTGCTCGAGCTGGGCGGCAACAATGGAGTGATCGTTACCGAGACGGCGGATGTGGAACTCACCGTCCGCGCTGTCGTGTTCGCTGCCGTCGGCACGGCGGGACAACGCTGCACGACACTGCGACGGCTGATCGTTCACGAGTCGCTGGTGGAACGACTCACGCAGCGGCTCATCACCGCGTATCGCAGCATTCGCGGCGGCAATCCTTGGGATGACGGCGTGCTGCTCGGCCCACTGATCACCGAACAAGCCGCACAACGTATGCAACAAGCCTTGCAATCCGCGCGCGAGCAAAGCGGCGAAATCCTCTGCGGCGGGCAACGACTGAACCGTCCCGGCTGGTTTGTCGAGCCGGCGATTGTCCGCGCCTCGCGCGACATGCCGATCGTCGGCGAAGAGACCTTTGCTCCGATCTTGTACGTGATTCCCTATCGCCAACTCGACGAGGCTCTCGAGATTCACAACTCGGTCGACCATGGACTCTCATCCGCGATCTTCACCGATCGCCTGCGTGAGGCCGAACAGTTCCTCTCGGCCTCGGGAAGCGATTGCGGAATTGCGAACGTCAACATCGGCACGTCGGGAGCCGAAATCGGTGGCGCGTTCGGTGGCGAGAAAGACACCGGCGGCGGCCGCGAAGCCGGCTCCGACGCCTGGAAAGCCTACATGCGCCGCCAAACCTGCACCGTCAACGGCGGCTCGCAACTGCCGCTTGCCCAGGGTGTGCAGTTCGAAGTACCGACATGATCGGCCCCTCTCGACATCGGACTGCGATATTTTACGAAATCCGTTCCGCGATCAACAGCGGCGCGTCGGCCGGTTGATCGGTGATGGTGAGTGCCGCTTGCACGCGCACGGCGACTGAATCGAGCTTGACTTGCGGCGCGAATACTCGCACCCACGGTTGGCTGTGTTCGACCGAGTCGCCAATCTGGACGAGCATCTCCAGGCCGACGCTGTGATCGATTTTGTCCGTGATCTGCCGCCGGCCGCCGCCAAGGTCGATGATGGTCCAGCCGAGAGCTTCGGTGTCAATCGCCGCTACGTAGCCGGTATGCTCGCAGCGCAGTTCGTGAGCCGGCGCGATCGGACGCGGCGCGTCAAGCTGTCCGCCTTGAGCGGCCACCATCTGCTCGAACTTTTCCAGTGCTCGCCCGGAATCCAATTCGCGAATGAGCCGCTCAAAAACCTTTTCACGCGATGTCGACACTAGCCCGACGCGAGAGCGAGGGTCTACCATATTCGTCCCTTGCTGGCGCGTCGGGCTCGTTTGCTCCACGACTCGCGAGCCAACACTCACCAAGACGTCCGCGCCGAGTTCCAGGACCAGCTCTCGCACATCGGACGGCCCGCCGCCGCGAAGGATGTCCAGCGACTCGGCGACCTCGACGGCGTTGCCCGCCAGACGACCCAGTGGCTGATTCATGTCGGTCAAGAGCGCGGTGGTGGCGACTCCCATCCGTCGGCCGACCGCAACCATTCCCGTGGCCAACTCGCGGGCAACTTCGAGCGATTTCATGAACGCGCCGGAACCGAACTTCACGTCCAGCACCAAGGCGTTCAGACCCTCTGCCAGCTTCTTGCTCATGATGCTGGCGGTGATCAGCGGGACCGAGGGGACCGTCGCGGTCACGTCGCGCAGCGTGTACAACTGGCGATCGCCGGGCACCAGTTCCGGCGTCGTGCCGGTGATCACGCAGCCGACTTGTTCGGTGACTCGTCGGATTTCGTCCAGTGACAAATTCGTGCGAAAACCGGCGATCGCTTCCAGCTTGTCGAGCGTTCCGCCGGTCGGGCCAAGTCCGCGGCCGGAGAGCATCGGCACGCACACGTCACAACAGGCCAACAACGGTGCGAGCGGCAGCGACACTTTGTCGCCAATGCCGCCGGTCGAATGTTTGTCGACTCGCAGTGGCGCGGTATCCGGCCATTCCAGCGTCACGCCCGATCGCAGCATGCTGTCCGTGAGCGCCGCAGTCTCTCGATCGGAAAGCCCGCGCAGGAAGATGGCCATCAAGAGCGCGGCCATTTGATAATCGGGAATCTCGCCCCGCACGTGGCCGTTGATGAAATAACTGACCTCCTCGGCCGACAACTCGCCGCCGTCGCGTTTCTTTGCAATCAGTTGCGTGGGGTTCATGAGTCGTGAAATTCAATATCTGAAATCTGAAATCTGAGATCTGAAATTCGGAACCACTGCCTTTCACATCATGGCCGATCAAAGCTCGCCACGATACCTTCTGAGCCTCAATCACGCCTCCGTCGTATTGCCGCCATCGTGTTTGCCTCATGTCCGAAATTGTTCCGCCGCCGTTTTTGTTTCGGTTTTCGTTTCCTGTCCATCGTCGAGACGGCTTGCCGAAGCGTGGCAAGCGGTTGCTCGACTTGTCGGCGGAGTTCGCGTTGCCCGATTTGAGCAAACTCCGCGGTGATCCGCCGATCGGTGAAGTGCGCATCGCATGGAACGACGAGGGCCTGGGCGTGAGTTTGCTCGTGCGAGGCAAAAGTCGCGAGCCGAATGGCGATGAAGCAACGCCAACTCGATCCGACGGCCTGCAACTGTGGCTAGACACTCGGAATACGCAGACGATTCATCGAGCCAGTCGCTACTGCCACCATTTCTGTTTCTCGCCGGTCGGGCGGGGACGCGACGGCGAGCAACCGTTCGGAGTGCAACTTCCAATCGCCCAGGCGCGCGAGACGTCAACGCTCGTGGCGAAGGGATCGTTGCTCGTGAACGCGGAGTTGCTGTCGGACGGTTATCGCTTGGAAGCGTGGTTGCGACGCGAGCAACTCACGGGCTTCGACCCCGCCGCCGACCGCGAGGCCGGGACGCCATCGCGACTCGGATTCTACTTCCTGATTCGAGACAGCGAACTTGGCGATCAGTGGCTGACGGTCGACGAGACGTTTCCGTTCGCGTTCGACCCCAGTTTGTGGAGCACGATTGAATTGGTGACTGATTGAGTCATCCGAATCACGTGAACTCCGGCCACCCCACTTTGTAACGCGGGCTTCGACCGCAGCCTTGCTCCCTCTCCCCCGCATCGGGGGAGAGGGCCGGGGTGAGGGGGCTGTCTTCGGATGCCGTTTGACCGTTCGGCCCCCTCACCCTAACCCTCTCCCTCTCCCCCGCGGCGGGGGAGAGGGAACCAATTGCGCGCCACGCGCATAATTGATAACCGAAGACCTTAACCCTCTCCCGAGCGATGTGAAGGGGACCGGACGCATGCGAATGCGCTACGCGAGCATCTCGGTCACGACGTGACTGCCGTCGGGAACGATTCCAGTCGGTCGGCCGGCGCGGTCGGGGACGGTGCCGTGCGGGTCGATGCCCAGCAGGTGATACATCGTCGCCAAGATGTCCTTGGGCGAGATCGGATGATCAGTGACCTCGGCGGCGATCGCGTCCGTCGCGCCAATCACTCGGCCTTTGGCGATGCCGCCGCCAGCAAATTGGGCGGAGTAGGCTTGCGACCAATGGTCACGTCCGCCGCCACTCGCCTTGTTGATCTTCGGCGTGCGGCCATGCTCGCTGAGGCAGACGACCAGCGTGTCTTCGAGCAATCCGCGTTGTTCCAGATCGAGGATCAAACCGGCGTAAGCTTTGTCCAATCCCGGCAGCAGTTGATCGACCATGCGCGGGAAGTGCTCGTAGTGCGTGTCCCAGGCGTCGCCAGCAAGTCCGTATTCGTCCCAAAAGACCGAGACTAATCGCGTGCCGGCTTCCAGCATTCGCCGAGCGGCCAAGCACGACTGACCGAAGAGCGTCATGCCGTAGGACTCGCGCGTCGCCAGCGGTTCCTTGCGTACGTCGAGCGCGTCGGCGACTTTCGTCGAGCTAATCAGCGAGAACGCC
>CAYSHJ010000631.1:0-4339 GCA_964430385.1 uncultured Planctomycetaceae bacterium | reverse complement strand
AAGATGGCTCGCTACCGCCCCGACAACAAAGACAAACCTCATGCCGGAAAACCAATCCTCATCAACGCAACCCGACAACACAAACTTCAACTCAAACAATGCCTTGCGCTCGCCATGTAAAAATACTTAACGGCGTTGCCTGGAAGGGTGCCAGCCTGGTGCGAGCGGGATCTCGCTGGCATCCCTGCCGGGATGCGACATTTTTTATCCATCGCCACCGGGGGTGCGCTTCCGCGACCCCCGGCTAATGGCTGACAAGCCTTCGGCTTGTCACACCAGGGGCATCAGTCGCATTGGAAATGGTGTTATGCACCGTGACACGCTCACGGCGGCCGCTGTCCATTGTCACCCACTCACCCCGTCACGCATCGCCACACCAATGACGTCCGCCAAGCAAATCATCCTCTCCGCCATACGCCGACACCATTTGCCGGAAGCTCCGCTGCCGAGCCTCGACCAATCGTGGATCACGTATCCCGACTCCCGGCAGCAGTTCGCTTCCGTCCTGGAGTCCGTGGGCGGTCGAGCCGTCTTCGTCCCGAACGTGGCTGCCGTCGCCGCCGAGTTGGCTTCACTGCCCGCGTGGAACGCAGCCCAAAAAACCGTCTCGCTGGTCGATGGCATTCCAGGCAACGTCGATCTGAACCAACTCGCCGATCCGCACGCGACCGAGGACATCGACTTCGCGATCTTGCCGGGTGAGTTCGCAGTGGCGGAAAACGGAGCCGTTTGGATCACCGACTCGGGCGTGAAACACCGCGCGATCTTCTTTATTGCGCAGCATTTGGCGCTTGTCGTCTCGGCACGCAACATCGTCCACAACATGCACGAGGCGTATCAGCGACTGTCGTTCGATTCGCCAGGCTTCGGAGCGTTCATCTCCGGCCCATCCAAGACGGCCGACATCGAACAATCGTTGGTCGTCGGCGCGCACGGACCTCGGTCGCTGACGGTCTTCGTCACGGCGTGACTGAGCGAGACCGCGAGAAGATGTCATCCGTGAGAAGATGACATCCGTGAGCAGATGACATCCGTGAGCAGTCCGGCGGTGGCGAGAAGAAATTGATCAGCGTCGAGATCACCAAGTCCCTCCACGACAGACACACCAAGCGATCGCCGCAGTCACCGCCGTTCTCACGGGGCCACTCTTACTGATTCGGACTTCAAAGCCCAGGGACGCCGGCCCGCGTCGGGGAGCGCTAATGATGGTTTGTTTTCTGATACCGGCTCGGTTGACAAACTGACGTACTTCCGCCGGAGTGTATTTCTCGTCCATGCGGGCGGGTTCAACGCCCAATTCGCTGCGGCGGCGATTGAACTCGGCCAAGGCGGCAGGATGAGGGTCGCGGCGTGGTTCGTGAATGATGGCGACCCCTCCAGGCTTGAGAACGCGGTAGATTTCCTGAAACGCCTTGGCCGGGTCGGCCCAGTGATGGATGGTGGAACGACTGATCACGAAGTCGGCGAATTCATCACGATAAGGCAGCGCGTGGACATCGCACTGCTCAATGGTGATGCGCGACTCCAACTCGCAGCGTTTCACCGTCAGCCGCGCTTGCTGCACCATATCCTCAAAGAAGTCGGTTCCGATGAGTTCATAGTGCCGAAGCTTCGGCAACGCGGCTATTTTGACCAACAATTGCGCGGTTCCCGTTCCAATATCCAGCAGAGTCCGCGGCTGCCGGCGCTGGAGTCGGTCTTCGAGCAAAATCCGGCGGATCATCTTCGCGTCGTACACGTCCACGGAGTGTTGCGTGTACTGATCGTACTGTTCCGCCGAGTAATGGACAGGCATGTTGTCTCGCATGAACTTGATCCTGATACAAGCCAAGATAACTGTCAACCACAGATCATCCGTCAACAAATCACGCCACGATCACTGACGCACGTCAATTCTGAGTTTGCATGGCCCTAGCCTGACCCTGACCTTACCGACGCGTCGGCACGATCTCGTGCTGGTGCAGATAGCTGTCATCGACCGGGTAGTTGCGGAATTGGATCGAGTACATGCTTTCAAACCATTCTTGGATGTCGGGAATGACGGCTTCGTCGTAGCTCGGTTCGACGTGCAACAGCTTGCCAATCAGGTGTTGTTTGATCTCGCCGTTGTCGACGATGATTTCTCCGGCACGGAGCACGTAGCGCGGGAGTTCGAACATCCGCTGGATGTCGTCGTTCGGTTGATAGATCGTGATGTCGGCATCGGCTCCGGGACCGAGGTGTCCTTTCGCCGTCAGGCCAAGCATCTTGGCCGGCGACGCGCGCGTGATGATGGCGATCTCGTTGAGCGTGTACTCGCGAGTCAGGTCGTGCAGCGTGCAGCGCTCTCGCAGTGAGGCCGGCACACGCTCCAAAACTTCTTGCCGCTTCGCGCGGCTCATTAGCAGCGCGATGATCTCCGGATACGCCAGGAAGGAGCCGCCATTCGGATGATCGGTGCTCATCGCGATTCGCCAGGGATCGTTCATCAGCAGATACCATTCCAAGCCGATCGCCCATTGCAGCGAATGCACGACGCTCTTGTCCCGGTAGGTGATCGGGACGATGCCGCAACCGGCTTCCATTTCGGTGTCCGCCGAGAACCATTTGCGGCCGGCAATTTTGTGCAAAAAGTAACCCAGCGGCCCGTCACCGGTCATCGACGTCGTGTTGCCGAACATCACTTGACCGACATCGACCGTCAGGTTCGTGTGCGAGTTGATGTAATCGGCCAGCCGCGGCACTTCGGAGCGAAACGTCGCTTGGTCATCCGGCTCACCGCCGTAACTATGAAACTGAATGTGCGTCAGATGCCCGCGATGCCCGTCCAGGGCTTTCATCGTTTCCAGCGTCGTCGTCCAGTTGCCCGGCATGCCGAGGTTGTTGCAGTGCAGATGCACCGAGTGCGGCAAGCACAGCTCGTCCACGGCCTGAGCGATGCCCGAGATGATCTGTCGCGGCGTCACCTGAAACTTATCGACGCAGTCGTCCAGACCATGCACATTGCCGCCGCCGCTCTTCCAGACTTCGACGCCGCCCGGATTGACCAGCTTGGCCGCAAAGCCTTTCGTCGAGCTGATGAGCCACGCGACATACGCCTTCAGCTTTGCCGGCTCGTTCTGTTCGAGCTGCCGCAAAACGTAGTGGTTGTTGCCCATCAAAACGTAAAAGCCTTTGTCGATGAGCTGCGTGTCGTCGAACTCCTCGTGAACGTGTCGAGCCATGAGCGGCGGGATCGCGGCATCGAACGCCGTCGTGTAGCCCAAGCCAGCGTAGAGGTATCCCGTCGCGAATGTGCTCGGTACCGAACCCGTCGTCCCCGACCGAGTGATCCGTGTGCGCGACACGACGGGCGAGATCCGTTTTTCATCCGGCATCATCTTCCGCGCCGCGTTCACCTTCGGCCCGGCGATGTGACAGTGCATGTCGACCCCGCCGGGCATCACGACATACCCAGTCGCGTCGAGCGTCTTGTCCGGCATCCGATGCGGATCACTCGGCGGCGAAACGATGCGTCCGTCCTCAATCCACAGATCGCGGACGTCGCCGTTGATGTTGTTGGTCGGGTCGTAAACCGTGCCGCCGGAGATGCGAAAGAGGGCCATCGTAGAGCTTCGCCGAGTTGGAATGCCGTCGTCTTTGAGCGACGCAGTGTCGTTCAGCGGAGCAAACTCTGCAACGACCTCAGAGCTTCCGATCACGACTGGCCAATTAGTCGTCTTGGGCAATCTGTAGCCCCGGCCCTTGTGGCCGGTTTGATTTGAATTCATCCGAAAAAAAGCAGAAATCTCATCACTGAGGCCACAAGGGCTCGGGCTACAGACGACACTCGCGACGGCATCGGGCGGCATCGCGAGTCGCGGCCGTCGAGCGTCTGGAAGACCGCTCGCTGCTGTCGGTTGCGGCGCTGTTCGTCGGCGGCGAGCTGTTTGTCAGCTCGGATGGAGGCGACAGCATCACCATCCGGCAGAATACCAGCAGTCGCGTGGAGGTTTTGGCGAATGGATCGGTTTTAGGGACGGCTCCGAATGTCCTGACCAGCGCGGTCACGTCGATCGTCGTCAAAGGTGGCGATGAGGCGAACGTGATCGACCTGAACGCGGTCACGAATGCGACGTACCCGAACATCACGAGCATCCGCATCGACGGCGGCAGCGGCGACGATGTGATTGTCGGCTCGCCCAGCTTTGGGGACAGCGTGTTGGCGGGAGACGGCAGGGACAGCGTCAGCGGCCAAGGTGGCAACGACACGCTCGATGGCGGTGACGGAAACGACGTGCTTGATGCGCGGGCGGGGAACGAGACGAACGCGATCGTGAAGGTGTGCGTGTCGCGTTCATCGGTCAGAGGACGCAGACAG
>CAYSHJ010000630.1:0-2912 GCA_964430385.1 uncultured Planctomycetaceae bacterium | reverse complement strand
CATTCCACGTTGAGCGTGGCATCGTCGGCCCCGACGATTTCCAATTGGCCGCGACAAGTGCGGCACTTCCCATCCTGCAAATCGACCAACATGAGACAGTCTCCTTGTGCCTGTTGTGCCAATGAACGATTCGCTCAGGCGAACGCGCTGCCGAACGTCGGTAGCGCGGAAGGAGAGTGCCACGGAGAAGCACTGCTGCGCAAATAGCGATGCGCGGAAGCGAAGGCGGAAGGCAGTCCACTCGGAAGGAGAATGCGGCTTTAGAATTGTCCTTCGGCACGTGGCGACAGAGGGAAGGGATTAGAAGAGACGCCCCGGTTCAGACGGCGTCAATGACGTTGCGGGGAGCGGTGGTGAAGAAGGCTCAAGAGCGCCAGTTTTCTTGCTGGGTTTCGGCTGCACAGTGGGCGACTTGATCGCGGCGACGAGTTTTGCTCGCACATCGTCCAGTGCGGTGAGAAGCAGATTGACTTGCTCCTCACCGACAACCGTGACCGCTTCCGCGATTTCGGACACGAGTGCGTCGAACGCATTGGGTGAGAATTCCGACGAACCACCTTGCCCGACTGTGGACGTTCGGACTTCACGACGCACATTCGCGTCCGGCGCGAGTGGATCGCTGGCAATGCGGACGATCTGCGTGTGCTCGCCCTGGCGGCCGGGGATGCCGTTTCTGCTGACCCACCCTACGTCCTCCCGAATCTCGCTCAGGACATCGCGCACGACGCGCACTTCATCGGCGAGATGATTCACGGCGTCGGTGAGCCGTTCGACGTGTTGCGAACGACTGGACTCCGGGGCCGATGTTCTCGCGGACTTCGTCATTCAAAGGAGAGGGGCAGACTGCCGGAATTCGCGGACAAACACAATCCATCCACGGCTCGTCAGCCGAAGAGGCCGGCATCCATGTGGGCTTGACGCACGAGCACATAGACGCCGTTCGCCCGCAGCCACACGCGACGCTTGAGAGACGGCTTCATGCGGTTTCAGAATTCCTGCGGGGCTGCGACAAAGCGTGTCGAGCCTTCGCCTGAAGCAAGGCGAGCATGTGGCTGACGAGATTGTACTGCTCGGCTTCGAATCGCTCTTGATCGGTCAAGGCTCCCTGACGTGCCTTCTCAGCGAGTCTGTCCATGCGACGTTCGTCCGCCTTCTCAAATTTGAACGTCAGGAGCGTGCGTGCAACGTCCGGTGTGAGCGTCGATGCGCTCAGTTGCATGACGCGATTCAAGATCGCGACGCCCGTATTGTCGCCAGCGACGAACGCAGGCTGCGTCGAACGTCGGGTTTGCCGTTCCGGGCGGGTTGGAGTTCGGGTGGTCATGTCGGAAATGATATCAGACCTCTTCCATACTTCGGTGCCATACTCGCTCCTGGTTCCGTCCGGGCGCGTTGCGGATCAATAGTCGCTGGGAAGTAAAGCGGTGACCGCACCGCCGGGGCCATCTTCCATGAACCAGAGTTTTTCCTCTTTGTCCTGGGCGACGAACACTTGCAAGTAGTCGAGTCCGCCATGTTTCACGGCCGATTCCTGCAAGACCTGCAAGCACGCGACGATCGTCTCCTGGCCGTACATCTCGATCGCCGCCGGTGTCGCCAGAAATGGTTTTTCTGCGCTCGGCGCGAACATGTTACACGACTCCGGATGGTCGAGTGGGATCTCCTGCGGTTTCCATGTTGGCAGGTTGTTCATGGAGAGTAATGTGGAGAAGGCATCGCACAGCCAGCGTACGCAAGTAGCAGCCACCGCGCAAGGATGCGAGGCAGACTGCACGCGATGAGGCAGCGGAGACCTCGTGCGTGTTTCACTGCCCACGATGCTCATTGCGGATCTCTGTCACCGCCGTCCCGTTCGAAGACGGACTCCGCGAGCGCATACCAATCCACGTTGCCAAGCGCTGCGTCCAGGAGTTCGTTGAACGGTGTCGTGTCGTCTGCGAGCGGGTTGAATTCCCGCACGAACCGTTCAAGCTCCTCGGCGAGCCGCGATGTCTCACGCTTGCTCTCTTCCGGGGCATCGGATTCGACCTCGTCAGCGGACGCGGCGCGTTTGCGGCAAATGGCGGCAAGGTGCCGGCATTCGTCGAGGAAATCCTGGTCCTGAATCAGGAAGCGGTAGACGCATTGCGTCTCGTAGTTGACCCAATCGCGATCCCCATTTTCAACAGGCCCACGGCCTGGCGATTCGGACGACTCCATCGGATTCGACGTGACGTCCGATTCCGTATCGAGAACTTGAAGAGGAGTGGAAGACGGAGCTGCGGACCGAGTTGCCTGAGTCACAGCCACCAAAGGCGGCGGCCCGATGAGATGGACCGCGAGTTTGCGGACCTGCTCCGTGAGCCGCACGACGGTGTCGTCACCATCACCGACGTATTCGGTGATCTCGTCCGCCGCCTCTTGCAGGCGTTCCCGGCCAAACTTCTCGATGAGCGGCTTGGCTTTCTCCCGCAGGTCTTTAAGCGCCAGTCCCTCGTGCCCCAGCAGTCGCACGAGAGCGACCATGTGTTCTTCAAACGTGATCCGCCACCAGAGCGGCGGTCGCTTCTCTCGTTTGCGTTTGACGGACGGTTGCTGAGAGGAGTGCGCCAAAGACTCGGCGTCTCGTTGCTTCATCGGAAGCGAGCATGCCAGTCATGGCAATCGGGCGCAAGGAAACGAGGCGGGTGGAGCCTGGTGCTCTGAATTGGCAAAAATGCCCGCACTGCCGCACAGGGCGAAGCGTCATTTAGAGGCGCGGATTCGTAGTGGCGTCTTGCCGAGTTGAGGCGTATTGCGCGCGCTAACGGACGGCGCGGGACAGAGCGCTCAGCCGTGCCGCCACTGCGACGCAAACACGTCGCGAAGATCGACGCCGCTGTCGACAAGAAACTCGACCATGCGATCGTAGTCGGCGGCCGAGAGGAGCATGT
>CAYSHJ010000629.1:0-9689 GCA_964430385.1 uncultured Planctomycetaceae bacterium | reverse complement strand
GATGTGACCGTCGCGTCCTGAAGCAATCTGAATCGCGTAGTCACCGCTGCCGTGATAACGCTGAGACAGATCGGCGAATCCATCGCCATCAAAATCCTGTTCCTCGACCCAGCGATCGAGCCGCCGAAACGCTTCCGGCGGTGAACCGCGCAGCACGACGAACTTGCCGCGCGTCGGATCGGGATAGGAGTTTGCATTCGCGAACCGTTGCGGATCGTCCGGCACGAACACCGCGAGATCATCCAGTCCGTCGTTGTTCCAATCGACGAGTATCGGAAACGCGAGATTCTCGGCTGAGTGTTCGACGCGACCGGTCTCGGCCGACAGCACGAACAGCAATCTCGCTCCCGCATTGCCGATCCCGTCGCCCCCTTGATCCGCATGACGCCGCACCGGCAGGACGAGTTTCAAGCCATCAGGCGTGGGATAGGCTTCCAGCCTGTCAGTTCGCTGAGATACTTCGACAGGCTGGAAGCCTATCCCACGTCCACCCCACCAGATCGGCGTTTCGGGATCACCGGTCCACGTTGACAACTCCGATCTCCCCAGCGGAATGCGCTGCCACCACACGCTCTGACCGTCGCGGCCGGAGAAGCAATCGACGTAGAGAAAATACTCCTGGCGTTGGTAGCCGACACTCTGGCCAACGACCTGCATTCGGGACTCGCGACGCACCGAGACCATGACCAGTTCGCGCGATCCGTCGCCGTTGAGGTCCGGGCCAGCGGTGTAGCTCTCCGTCGCCGACATAATGTTGGTCCACTGCCCAAGCATTTGTGGAAATCGCCGCGACCAGAGCCGCTTGCCGGTCGGGCCATCGAGAACTTGGACTCCATTCCAATTCTCTGGAGTCCGGCCGCCTCCATCGGGCAGGATTACTTCGGCTCGGCCGTCACCGTCGAGATCGACGACCTCCGGCCATTGATGCTGCGGATCGCGCAGGTTGAAGGAATCGGAGCTCAGCCCGACGGGAGCGGTCCAAATCGGCTTGCGATCGGCGAGCGACATGGCCGTCAATTGCGGCGGCTGACCGTTCGCCATCGAAATCGACAAGACTTCCGGCCGACCGTCGCCGTCCAAGTCCGCGAAGCGCGGCGGGGCTTGGAGACTCTCGCCGAGATCCAACGGCTCCCACAGCGGCTGTCCGGTCGCGGCGTCAAACGCCACGAGAAATCGCGCCACCACTGCCACGACGAGTGGCTTCGAGTTCGGTTCGCTGGCATTCGCCGGCACCGCCGTCATCACGGCGGAATACAGCAAGCTCGGTTGAATCGTGCCAGCGGATTGCGGCACCAGCGATCTCCACAGCGACTCGCCCGTCCGCATGTCGATCGCTTCCAACCACGTCTCGGGCGAGTTCGCTGAGCGTTGCACACTGACCACCACGTCGTCGCTCACCCACACGGGAGCCGTCATCAACCACGACGCGGAGCCGTTCGAGTCCTGCGGACGGAACCACCACAACGGTTTGCCATCCTTCCCCGACGCCGCCACGAGCACAGCCGCTTTCGGAGTCAACGGCCCGGGACCAAAACTCCCTTGAACTCGATGGGACAATTGCGGCGCGGACCAGATCATATCCTCAACGCCGTCGCCGTTGAGATCGCGCGCCGGCTGCAGCACCTTCGGCGGCCTGCCATTCCGGAACCACCACGGATCGAACCACGCCAACACCTGCTGCCAAGCGTGAACATCCCACTGCGCCGGCAACACTTTCCACGCCTCGCGGTCGGCAGGTAGTTTCAAGAACGAGATAATGTCCGGCGCTTCGAGACTCCAATTCGCCTCCCACAATGGCATCGGCTCGGTGCTGCGACGCACGTCGATCGACGACCCCTCCTGAACGACATGCTCCTGCGGCTGTGACCTCACCGAGTAACACCGCAGCGTCGGCTTGTTGGAATCCTGCGGGCCGATGAAGAGACGCGGATCGACGTCTCCAACGTAGCCATCACGCTCCGCGTGATGAGCCGAGCGCGCGGTGGACGTTGAATGGTCGTTTGACGTTGATCCCGCATTCGACGTCGTGGGAACGTACGGCTCGTCACGCGGAGCGTGACGGCTACGTTGAACGACCTCGACTCCCACCGGCGAGCGCAGCGGGATCGCATGGCCAACCGTCTCGTTGACCAACCCGACTTCGTGCGTTTGTTGTGCTCCCGCGGCGATGTCGAACAAGTACGTCTGACTGACCTTCGACGGCGCGGTCAGCCGCAGCCGATAGGCTCCCTCTGGCAACGCGAGCGGCTCCTTCGTCGGCAGCGTGAACGGCGCACCGACCGGCTGGTCATCCAGCGACAAGACTTCCGCGACCTCGGCCCGTTGCTCGCCCTCGCGAGGCGTGTTGAGCGTCAGGTATCCGAGCCGCGATTGCCCGTGCATTTGCCACGCGATCAGGCTGCCGACCACGATGGCAATCGTCGCCACCACGGCTGCCGCCGCGACGCCGACGCTGCGTTTTTGCTGCTTGAACCAGCGAGTGGCTTGCTCGGCCAACGTTGCTCGCCGCGCTTTGATCGCACGGCCTTCGACGAACGCTCGCAAGTCATCGGCCAGCGTTTGAGACGTCGCGTACCGCTGAGCCGGCTCCTTGGCGAGGCATTTCAAAATGATCGTCTCGAAGTCGCGATGCAGGTTCGGGCACACGACACGCGGAGCGGGCGGGTCGGACGTGAGAATCTGCGTGATGACCGCGTGCGGTGAATCGGCCTCGAACAACGGCCGGCCGGTCGCCAGTTCGTACAACGTGGCGCCGAGACTGTAGATGTCCGTCCGATGATCGACCGGTTTCGTGCTCGCCGCCGCTTGTTCGGGACTCATGTATCGCGGCGTGCCAAGGATTGCTCCGGCCATGCTGAGCGAGACATCGTCCATGCGTTTCGCGAGTCCAAAGTCCGTCAGCCAAATCCGTCCCTCTGGATCGAGAATCAAATTCGACGGCTTGATGTCGCGGTGAATGACGCCGCGATGATGAGCGTGCGCGAGAGCTTCTGCGGCCTGCAGTGCCCAGTTGGCAACCTCTGCGGCGTCACGATGTAGTCGGGGCACTCCGTGACCCGAATCCGAGTCACGGAGTGACTCGGCTACGCTTGCCAGACTCCGCCCTTCGATGAACTGCATCGCATAGTAGTTCACACCGTTCTCGCAGCCGATCGCGAAGATCGGGACGATGTTCGTGTGATGCAGCGTCGCAACGGTTTCGGCCTCGCGCTGGAAACGTTGCATCGCTTCGCTGTCGGCCGCAGCACCGTATCGCAGGACTTTCAACGCAACGCGCCGTTTGAGCGAAATCTGCTCGGCTTCGTAGACGACACCCATGCCGCCGCGTCCGATCTCGCGCAAGATGCGAAAATCGCCGAGTTGTGTCGGAGTCAAAGACATCGCCGGGGCGGCCGCGCGGTGGATGAACTCGATGCCGGCGAAACAGTCTGCCAATTGCGACGCCAGATCGGGATGTTCGGCCAACAATCGCTCGCGATTAACGGACCGGCCGGCTTGCAGGTCTTCGAGGTACTGGTCGAGCACTCGCACCAACTGAGAAGATGGGTCGTCTGCCAGCAACTGTTTCGTTGCGGCAAGCTGATCGAGTGGCGGAACGATGTCGCTCAAGCGTTCCCGTGAGGGCTGATTCATAGCCGGCTCCGTGGTGAGGCATTCTGTCACGAAGCAGTCCGCTTCGCACAGGCTCAACCACTAAGGGGCCGAAAGCTCGCCGGATGTCACGCGAATTCCGAGTCGATGCCAAACGCCTCTGATCTCACCGCTGATTGTGAAGCTGTTCGAGCTGCTGCGGCGTGAGGCCGTTGCCGCCGGGGGCAGGATTGCTCGGTGTTGCCGCTCCGGGGCTAAGCGTTTGCCACGGATTACCGGTCCCGAACGGATTGTTGATGTTCGTGTTCCCGGGTGACGAACGTGTCGCAGGCGCATAACCGATCGCGTGTGAAACGCCGGAGTCGTTCGGCCGATCTGGAGCATTGAAGTTTCTGCCGAACGGTTGCTGACCAGCCGTTTGTTGAATGCCGCGCACTTCGTCCGGGCTCAGGCGTTGTTCCTGCACGGCCACGGGCTGCATCACGGTATTCGTCGGCAAAGCTCCGGCCGGAGCTTGCATTTCTGGACGCGGGCGACTGCTGTTGCCGGTCAACAATTGCTTCGTTTCCTTCTCGACGCGGATTTCGCTCAGCCAGAACTGGGCCTGTTCGAGGGTCGGCTTCTTGGCGGACGCTTGTACGAAGTATTGTTCGGCCAGGTCGAGCTTACCTTGATCATGCTGGATGAGGCCGAGGTTGTAATCCGCCTCGGCGTCGCCGACAGAGCTGACGAAATGCGGCTTCGCGCCCTGAATGTCTCCGGACTTCGCCATGGCGACCGCCAGGTGGAAGCGAATCGTTTTGTCGTTCGGAGAGAGTGCGAGAGCTTGCTTCGAGAAGTCGATCGCCATCGGCCATTTCTCTTGGGCGGCATAGAACTGTCCCAAGGCATCGAGTACGGTTGGATTGCTGGGCGCGGCTTTCATCGCCTTACGATAGCCTTGCTCCGCCTCCTGCATCCGGCCGGCGAGTTGGTCCAATCGAGCCAAGCCTAATTGCGCCTCGACCGATTGCGGTTCGTCATGCAGCACGCGCTGATAGCCTTCGCGAGCATCCGTGAGATTGCCGACTTGCTCCTGCCATTTCGCGTACGCCAGATCTAACCGCCGCGGGTTCTTCAGCTTCTTGCGAGCGGCACTCGCCTCGCGTGAATCGCGACTCGCCAGCAAATTCCAGCGGCCGCCCGACGACGAACATCCGGTCAACACAGCGCAAAGCAGCGCCAGAACGAATAAGCGAGTGGTCGACAAGCCACACCTCCGTGTCGGCAAGCCAGATTGGGAACTGGGACGAGCCAAAAAGAAAATCGGACAGGCAACCGGTCAAACGCCGAAGCGTTGCCGGAAGATTGGCAATTCAGAAAGGACAGCGAGAATGAGGATCGCAGGCGGGTAAGGTCGCTTTATCAGATTTCACCGAAGAATCGAGAGGTGGCTTCCTCCATCAGCTTCTGTGAAAGTGTGAAACGCTGATTCCGAAATCGGCAGATAGACTGGGCAATCTCCAACAAATCTCGGGGATCGCTCGACCTTGGCGTTCGTCCATGAGCGTAGTGGTTAGCGAAGAGATACTCGACAGCTCGTTCATCGAAGGGGATTTGCCGCTGCTCACTGACGAGTTGGAAGATCTTGGAGAACATCTCGCGGTCGGGTGGTCCGATGTGGATTTTGTGCCGGATACGACGTAGGAACGCCTCGTCCACCAGTTCGCGCGGATCGAGGTTCGTTGAGAAAATGATCAGTAACTCGAACGGCACCGAGAATTTTTTCCCGGTGGTCAGCGTGAGGTAGTCGATCCGCTCTTCCAGCGGCACGATCCACCGATTGAGCAGATCCTTGGGGCTGACGATCTGGCGACCAAAGTCGTCAATCAAGAAGACTCCGCCATTGGCCTTGAGTTGGACCGGAGCTTGGTAGAAGTTGCTGGCCTTGTTATAGCGCAGTTCGAGCTGATCCAACGTCAGCTCACCACCGGTGATGACGACCGGCCGCCGCACGCGTCTCCACCGGAGATCAAGGGCCGTTTCCATTTTCTGCCGCTGGTCACCGGCAAGCTGTGTCGTTGGACTCTGGCCTTCGGCGTCGATTTGATCCGTTGTCATATGCACTGTCGGATCGAAGAGTGTGATGATGCTATTTTCGGTGTGTACCGCATACGGCACATAAATGTCGCCGCCGTATTTGTTGAGGAATCGTCCCAATCCTTTGGCGACCATCGATTTGCCGTTGCCTGGCGGCCCGTAAATGAAGATCGAACGACCGCTGCAGACCGCCGGTCCTAGCTCGTCCAACAACTTTGGTCCGACGATCAGTCCCTGAAACGCATCCAACAGTCGTTGCGGATCGCACTGAATTCCGGCGACCGCTTGCGACCGGCACTGCGCGACATACGCCTCCAGCGGCACGGGCGCCGGACCGACGTAGCGGCATTGCTCGAACGCCTCGCGAGCGCGCGTCCGACCCTGTTCGGTCAGGTTGAAGCGATACGAGGCGCGTCCCAGAAAATCCGCGGACGAGACTTCAATGCACTTCTCGTCCTTGAGGAACCGCAGGCTCTCATCAATCAGGTGAAACGGCAGCCGCGCGTGCTTCGCGATGTCGACGCCCAGCAAGTTGCCGTGCAGATAAAGTTGTTTGAGGATCAGCTCGCAGATTTGCAGGCGCGTCAGCCCGCTGTCCTTGAGCGTCAGCGGTGCTCGCGGCGCGTTGGCGGCCAGACCGGCATCGGTCTTCACACCCAAGGTGGCGACTTGCGGATCGGCCAGCAGACTGCGGGTTTCCTCGGTCAATTCGGCAAAAAGCTCGGAAAACAATTCGGACGGCGAGTCCGCCGCGGGAACTCCCAGCTCGCGTTCGAGTGTCATCGGAGAAGTCGTTGATCCTGTGCTCATGGCTGCTCAAGTGTTGTTCATCAATTTCCGCTGGCCGCCGACCCACCAAAATTGTTGTTCCCAATCGGCGGCGTGATGCGCGGATCGACAATGGTCAAACGGTCCTTGCGGCGTATGGCGTCAATTTCCTCAGCCGGACGTCCCAGCGGACTGGTCACCCGCAGCAAGACCTGTGGCACCTGATCCGTACTGACCAGTTGCGTGAACTCGGTGCGGACGGCCTGCAATCGCGATTCGCTGGTCGCGTTGTCGATGCCGGATTGGACAAAGGTGTAGCGATGCCGAGCCGGGGCGTTCTCCAATATCCATCGAAGCTGCATCCGCCCCGACAAGTTCAGTTGATGCGTTTCGGGGTCGAAGTGATAGTCGTACAGCGTCGTCATGGTGACCCAGCCGTTGCTGACCTGAGCCGCCGAGATCGCCTGCACGTATTCTCGATCCTGGCAAATGAATGGATACGGCCAGTAATGTTCCGCGTGATAGATGTGGCTGGGCAGATTGGCCGGCCCGGGCGGTCGTGGAAACGGCGGCCACAGCTTGCCGTGTTTGTACTTCTGCCGCGCACCGATCGGATCGCAAGCACGTTCGGCGTAACGCGCCTCGCGCTCGCATTCGCGATCACTCACCTTTCCGACGGCTCGCGGTTCCCACGGCCACGGAATGAAACCCGCCTTCAAGTTCGAAGGCAGGACCGTTGCCACCCCAATCAGCCCGCCCAACGCCCAACACCACCACGCGCGATTCATGGACTGCCCCCTTGCCAACAGAGTCCTATATGCTCTGCTTATCGGACTTCGATCGTAGCGGTCATAACGAGAAAACCGATTTGCGCGACTTGTTCGCCGTCCCAGCTTACGCCGGTCGAAGCTGTCTCAACGCGGGACGACTAACCGATAGGACCACGGCTGGCCAATTCGTCGTCTTGGGCAATCTGTAGCCCCGGCCCTTGTGGCCGGTTTTATTTGAATTCGTCCGGAAAAAAGCAGAAGTCTCATCACTCAGGCCACAAGGGCCTGGGCGACAGCATCCGTAGATTCAAAAATAAGCCAGCCGTGCCGATTGGACTCTGGCAGTGGCAGATTCTGCCGGTCTTTGGCAAGATGTCGTGGCTATCGAAAGTTCGAATCGAACGGCGGAGCTTCCCTGACGATGCGACGACGCCTGTTGATTGTGGTTTGCCTAGCGCTGAGTCTGGCGCTGTGGATCGGTGGCAGGACTCAGGCGCAAGCGCTAAACGCCGGCCGCCTGCCGACGTCGGTGAGCCTTTTGGCGCAAGCGCCCGCGCCGGACGCGGCTCCCAAAAGCGGCGTGGTGACCGTCAATCGACAGTACAACTTTCTCGATTATTCCTTGGTCGTGATCGTGATTGGTGTCGCGGTCTATTCGGTCTGTCGATCGAGCCGCCGGAACTGAACCCGTTTGATCAGCCGCGACGATCCGCCACGACACATCGCTGGTGCCGGCAAACGTGGGATGAACTCTCTCGAACCAGAGCCTTGCAGAATCTCTCAGCGCAGTCGGCGAGTCGTTGTCACGGGCATCGGACTCGTCACGCCGTTCGGAATCGGCCGCGAAGTCGCTTGGACGGCGATTCGAGAAGGCCGCCGAGCCGTGCGCTGGTTGCAAGCCGAGGAACTGCCCGCGTTTTCTCTGGCCAGTGAAACGCGACCATCAAGACTTAGTGCTGCGGAAATGCGATGGGCTGGCGCGCCCGTGACGATCTGCCAGGCACGCGATCAAAACATGAACCGCGTCGCGCCTCTCGTCGAGTGCTCAGTCCTGAGAACTCAGTACCGTGACGTCGCGGCGGAGCCAGTCATCGCAATGGCCTTGCTCGCGGCGGATGAGGCTACGCGCGACGCGGGCCTGGCACCGCAAGCCGAAAGTGATTCGCAATCACTTCTTGGCGAGCGATCCGGATGCGTGATCGGCACGAGCAAAGTCGGGTTGCGTAGTTTCGCTCGCGCGATGCAGACGCACACACTTGGCACACCACCAAGCGATGTGGATTGGAGTCTGCTTTGGCCCGACGCCGCCGCGAGCGTGGTGGCTCGTTGCTTCGGTCTGCGAGGCCCATCACTGTGCCCAGTGGCCGCGTGTGCGACGGGATTAGTGAGCCTCATTCGTGGAGCTGACTTGATTCGCTCAGACGAGTGCGACGTCGTGTTCGCTGGCAGTTCCGATGCGTCGTTGGTGCCGATTGTGCTCGGATCGTTTCTGCGGCTGGGAGTGCTTGCGCGTGGGTTCGATGATCCGAGTCGCGCGTGTCGGCCGTTCGATGCCGAGCGTTCTGGTTTCGTGATCGGCGAAGGTGCCGCCGTGTTGGTGCTCGAAGAATTTGAACACGCCGTCGCGCGCGGAGCGTCGATCTACGCCGAGTTCGTCGCCGGCGGACTGGCCGCCGATCCCAGCGGCCTCACGCAGATCGAGCCCGACGGAGCATCCTTGGCTTGGCTGATTCGCGATGTGCTGCGTCGAGCCGACGTGTCGCCGAGCGAGATCGACTACATCAATCTGCACGGCACAGCCACGCGCGCGAACGATGTCGCCGAAACGCGCGCCGTTCGCGCGGCATTTGGCTCGGCCGCTGATCGAGTTCTTTGCTCAAGCCAAAAGGGGGCGATCGGCCATTTGCTCGGCGCGGCCGGCAGCGTCGAGACCGCTTTGACGTTACTCGCCCTTCGCGACCAACTCGCGCCACCGACACTGAATCTTTGCACACGTGATGCACAATGCAACCTCGATTATGTCGCCGAGACGGCTCGTTCGGCGCGGATGCGGAATGTGATGAAGTTGTCCCTTGGCTTTGGAGGCCATCTGGCGGTCGGGGTGTTCCGGCATGTCGAGCATGCTTGAAGCCTCACGCGGCATGATAACGGGACGTTGGCGAGCGGCTACTTGATCCGTCACCTTGTCACGGCTCGGGCCAGAAGTCTGCCAAGTTGACAGGAGCCAGCGTCCCGCCGCGCGATCCTGCCAGACTCTAAACCTTCTGCCAAATCGGCTCTTACGGCGAGGCGGTTTGGCGGCACGGGGATTGCTTCGCCCCGGCGGCACTTAAAGTGAAGGCTGTCTCCCTAGCTTGGCTGTCGCTAAGTTTGGGAGGTTTCGACTCCCGTGCCTTAGCCCATCGAGTGAAGTGAGGAGAAGCTGTGGCAAAACTGTTGGTCTTTGATGAAGACGCTCGCAAGAGCCTGTTGGAAGGTGCT
>CAYSHJ010000628.1:0-8588 GCA_964430385.1 uncultured Planctomycetaceae bacterium | reverse complement strand
TCAATTTCGTTTTTCCGACCGTGCGAGTCGCCATCCTTGGACCTCCCTAAATCAACACCCCTCGAAACCGAAATCCGTCGATTTCCACCAATCACCTTCTAATCCAACTGACCGCACGCGCAAAGTGCGTCGTGCGCCCGTCAGGCGGCACGTCCGCCGCCGCGAGCTTGCTTCCATCCGCGCCGATCCCTTGAGCCGGTCCCAGCGGTTCGAGGCTCAGGCCGATGCCAACCGAGGTGGTCTTGTCACCCGGAAACGGCCCGGCCGCCATCTCCGCAGAGTACACACCATTCTGCAACCGGCTTTGTACGGCCGACGCTCCCGGGCGACCAAATTGAGTCGTCACCGCATAGTCCTTTGACAGACCATGTATCTCCAAAACGAACTCGCGGCAGTCCGCTTGCTTGGGATCGTCTTTGTAGACGGATCCGTCGGACTTCTCGTACGGCCGCTTCTCCAACGGCGAGCCGTCGGCTTGCCACCACGAATTTTCTGCGGAGGGATGGAAGCTCACTCCGACAAGCTCGACCGTCACGCCGTTGGGCAACGTCGCCACGGACCGGACCGGCGGCGGCACAAGCTTCGTGACTCTGGCTGTTACCCGCGTCACATGTTCTGGGTGCAGTGATACGTCGCGAAACGTGACTTCGTGCGTGTACCAGCGGAAACGAACAAGCACCTTGGCGAGGCGGTCTTGCGGGCAACGAAAGATCTCGCCACGGGCACCGGCATCGCCACGGACGTCTGCATCGGCAATCGTGGTGCCGTACAACTTCACCTCGTTGCCGTCGATATCTTGTGCGACGATTTCGCGATGTGCCCGAAGTTCGAATTTGACGGGGTACACGATATCGACCTGCGTGGTTCCGTCCGTTCGTTCGTGGACTCGCTTTAACTGGACAGTGCCGTCCGCTCGCTCTTCCTCGGGCTTCGGCTGCTCCTGTTTAAGGTCGATCACTTGGAATGGATGCCACGTGGCCATGGCCAGTCGTACCAACACGTCCCGTTGTTTCTCGCCTTTCGGGAATCCCGCGGATGCCGCGCGAACAAGAGTCACCTTTTTTGCGGTCTGCGCGTCGTCTTGGAAGTTCCAGAAGGTCGACCACATGCCAAGTTTGTCGCCGGGGGCGAAGTCGACTTGAGCGTGGACATCTCGCTCCGCGCCGGAAATCTCCAGTGCCAATTCCCGATGCTCTCCCTCGTCATGCATCAGCGTTTTCCCGCTCTTCCAGCGACTGGCGAGAGGGTCAGCCGGAAGTGCGCGCCCCTCGGGCGTCCACCAGGGCTGCTTCTCGGAGGGCTGATACGAAACGCCCAGCAGTTTGATTTCAACGCCGCCCTCCAGCTTGGCGGTCGCTCCCTGAGTTGCCCCATTGTCATCGGCCTGCGTTGAACGCAAAACTCCCACGGCGATGAGCACGAGCGCCAGCAACCCGAAACCGACGAAGACGCCGGCACCCACGCTTCGCTCGGCCGGGTCGCGGTCGAAGAGACGCCGGACGCGCTCCAGCAGCGAGCCACCTCGAACGCCGAGAGCCAGGGCCGTCGACGTGCCGCGAAGTTCTTCGAGAGCCAACAAAGCTCGGCCATACTCGACACGGCTGCCAAGCGCCGCCACGGCCAAATCGTCGCAGCAGTTTTCGCGCTCGATTCGAATCCGATGCGACAGCCACCACACCGCGGGATGGTAAAAGAACAGCGTTTCAACCAGCGTCTGCAGCAGGTTCACCAGGAAGTCATGCCGACGAACGTGCGCCAACTCGTGAGCCAGGATGGCTTCCAGTTGTAAGGTCGGGACACCGACGATAACGCTGACGGGCAGCAGAATCACGGGCCGCAAATAGCCGATCACGATCGGCACTTTCGTGAGCGTCGATTGCAAAATCTGCACCCCCTGCCGCAGCCGCAGCCGTTTGGATGTCTGCTCCAGCATCGTCGCAATGGCGGCCGGAACCGGCGAAACGCCGACCGACCGCAAGCGACGCACGGTGTGCCAGCTCAATAGCGGTCGCCACGCAAACGCTAATACACCGAGGCACCAGATTCCCACGATCACGCTCAACCAGGGTCGTACTGCACGTTCGACCGTTGATCGCCATGAAACAATCGGTGTGGGCTTCGTCGGCAATGGACGCGCATCGACACCTGCATTCGGGTGTGTGTCTCCCAGCGGTTCGGGCATCGCCGCCAAACTGGCCAGCGTGTCGCCATCACGTCCCTGTGGTTCCGCGTTCATTGCCGAACCAGTTTGATCCGACCTCATCGTAGCCGCCACAAGCGACACATCCACCGGCATCACGAGCAGCGTGACGACGGGCGACGCCACCATCGCCGCGAGGGCCAGCAGCAACATCCAATACCTGCTCGCCGCCGAACATCGTCGCGTGGCCTGGACCAGCAGCAACGCCACCAACGCAATGAGTGCGAATTGCCAAGCCGAATGCACCAGCACCCAGCCCAGCCGATCCACAAGATTCGCGGGAAGTTGGAAATTGTGCATGGCTTATTTCCCTTCCATCTGATCGAGAAACCGTCGCACTTCTTTGAGTTCTTCTTTCGTGGCTTGCGTCGAAGCCAAAGCCTGCAGCACCAGACTCATCGCCGCCCCATCGTAAACCTTGTCGATCAGTTCGCTCAGCATCCGCTTTCCCGCAGTCTCGCGGGAGAACGCCGCACGATAGATGAGCGGCGACGTATTCTCGTCACGCCTGACCAAGCCCTTTTCCAGCATGACAGAGAGCATCTTCCCCGTGGTGGAGTAGATGGTCCCCTTGTCCGCATTGAGCCGAGCATGAATCTCTCGCACCGGGCTTGGCCCCAGTTCCCAGAGGATTCTCAGAATCTGCAACTCCACTGCCGTGGGTTGAACTGGTCCCGATTTGCGCATGGACTGTCTCCGGATCAATCGCCGCCCACCGGCTTCCGCACGGACGCGACACCATGTTGACGAAAGTCTTCGCTCATCAATATAGCGAAGACTTTCGCCACGGCAATGCCAATTAGCGAAAATCTTCGCCAACGGCAGTCGCCCTTGCCGCGAGGGGTAGTGCATGTTGTATCGAGTCAACAATTCAGCAGGCTTTGCAATTCCGCGAAACTGCCGGGCGGAACGGGGACGGAGGCCGATCGCTCAGCGAGGAAGAATCAGGAGCCTTCGCGAGATTGAATTCGGCGGGACATGATGAAGACACACAGCAGCCAGGTTGCCGGGCAGAGCACAAATCTCACTCTCTCTGGTGTCAATTGGATCCCCTTCAAGGCGAACCGACCTTGGAACAAATCGGCATTCACGAAAAGCAACGCCGCCCCGATCATCAGAAACGGGATCATGCCAAACAGCACGAATTTCGGAATGCCTCCGTACGCCGACTGAAACAGGACGTCACGATTCTCGCTGGCGGGTGAGCCAGCAGATGGATCGTTCATTTCGAGAAGCCTCGCGGTTGGTGTTTGATGTCGAGCGTTACCGATCGGGCAAGTTCTTGCAAAGTTCGTCCGCTGTGGAATGCCATGTCAGCACCGCCGAGCGATTTCCATTGGCTCGTCACAACCGGTGGCTAACGCCCGCGCGCGGGCCACAACATCGGGATGTTGCCAGTCGATGATGTCCGTGGATTGCAGGAATGGTTAAGCTTCCATTTTCCTTCCAACGTTTTGCGTCATACGCGCAATCACGAGACCGTTCTGCAACGTGTCGCGAGCAGGCCAGTCGCCGTGGTGAGGTCGATGTCGGCGATCAGCAACCCTTCCTCACCGTAGGGTTGGTAGGTGAGGAGTGTCCCGTCCGGCCGGGCGATCGCCGATGTGGTCGGCGAGCCTGGGCTCGCGCAATTCACACTGGCGAAGTAGATGGTGTTCTCGGCGGCGCGGCACAGAGCCGCCGCCTCGTGAAACGTATTCGCGGGATCAGCGTAGGTCGTGGGCCGGTAAGAATCCCCCTCCGCTTCGCCGAAGTGCGGGTGAAAGACCAGGTGTGCTCCGCGCCGCGCGGCCCAGCGAACCGTCTCCGGATAGCGCCAGCCTTCGTGGCAGATCACGATGCCGAAGGTCATGGAGCCAGCTTGAAACAGGCGGCGGCCAGAGCCCGCTGTGTAAGCGACTTCTTCCGATGGATCGAGCTGAACCTTGTCCTGAAAGCCCGCAATCGAACCGTCTTGATTGATCACCAGTGCGGACAAGACCGGTGCGCCGTCAATCAAGCGTTCTGTTCCGAGCACGACGGTGATGCTGGTCTTCGCGGATGCCGCAGCGATGACGGACCAGGCCCGTTCGAGGAACACCGGATCGGGCGGCGGCACGGGCTTGCCGATTCGATAGCCGGGAACAAAACATTCCGGAAAGCAGATGATCCGCGCTCCCTGCTGCGAGGCCTGAGCGATCGCCTGCTCGGCGAGCGTGATCGACTCGTCGGGCGTGGCAGGGAACCGGAGATTGGCGAGTGCGATGCGAACCGGGTTCGTGACGTCATGGCTCATTTCGTGACTCCGCTTGAAGTGGGTGCCGTGCGCACTGCGACCCCAATTGCTCTTTCAATCACGATCGAGTGGGCGGTGGGGAGGCAACGCGCACGAGCCGTTCAATAACCAGTCCGGCAATCGACGATACGGCCTTGCGGTGTTGGATGGGTCAGTCATTGGAGTCCCCTTCTGATTTTTCTGACTGCTGGAGTCGCCACGGCTTCGATGCTTTCGCCTGCTCGCATGAAACGCATTGTCATTTGGCGGTGGCCCCATCTCCAAAGACGCTACGACTCGCGGCCGTCCCCCTTGTCTGACGATTGTGTTGCGTACTCTGGCCCGGCGGGATCGTCATCCGTCTCTCCTCCTTCCGGTCCATAAAAGGCAACCCAGACGACGAAGTCGGATGAGAAATCCTCGAAGCGGTGAATCTGGCCAGCCGGAACGAACAAAAATGAACCAGCCCCAACCGAATGACGGCGCTCTCCATCGAAGAAGAAGCCCGTGCCACGAGTGACGAAGTAAACCTCGTCTCGCGTGTGGGGCTTCTGCGGGTCGTGACCGACCGGCGTGTAAAGCTCAACCACAAGCGAGCCATGCGAAAAGATGGGAACTGCAAGATTGCCGGGCGGTGGCGGGCCTTTGGCGAGGGCATCAGCCAAACTGACATGGACGATCCGTGTGGACGGTTTCATGTGGGACGATTCCTAACAGGTATTCGACGGCCAAAGTGCGGTAGAACATTACCGAACGTGAGAGATTGGTATCAACTTTCTTGTTCCGCATGCATTGGAATCCAGGCGCAACGATTCAGGGTCGGCCTTCGAGTCAGGTGATCAATCAGACTCAGGGGGCACCTCAAACAGATGCGTCTGCCACTTCATCAGCGGAGATTCGCCGCAACGCTCGAACCGTTCGAGCGCAACCGTCGCCGTCCGCGTCTGGTCACCGCTTGCCGCCGGATCGTGAAAGGCGTAACTCAGTCCACCGCGTGCTTCTTCCTGGGCGTACAGCCGCAGGCATTCCAGGAGATCGGGACGGGCGAGGTCGAACGGAACCCACTCGGTCGATGCCAAGACGCCGCCGTATCGGAAGCCGGGAGCATCATCGAGTAACTCCATGACTCGCCGCATTCCGTACTGAGACGACACGCTGAGAAAGACGCGGCCCGACGCGGGGAGGTATTGTCTCGCTCCCGTGAGGACTCGACGTCGCCAGCCGAAGCCGTCGTCGCCGTCGCTGGCGGGAGGATTGGCGACGATGAAGTCGATCCGTCCGGCCAGCGATTCCAATTCACGGCGATCCGCAGCGGAGATCGGCGAGTACGAATCGGACTCGAAGAACGTCGTCTTCCGCTCGACACCGTTCGCCGCTGCATTCTGCCGCGCGACCGCGACATTCGCCGCCGAAAGCTCCAGCCCGATGACTCGCTGAACTGCCGGAATCCTCGCGGCCGCGATGGCCAAACACCCGGCCCCGCTTCCCCAATCCAAGCCGACTCCCGCGAGCAGTTGCTGGTTGTTCGCAATCGCTTCCAAGGAAATCAAACTCGCGGGCGTGATGGCAAACGTGCCCGCCGGATGCGCGATGCGAATCTCTCCCATCCCGCGCATGAACGGTTCGTGAAGCACCGTCAGGTCATCACTTTGGGTGTATGCGGGCATCTTCACAGCTCCCGATTTTGATGTGGATGTTGCCACGATCCAGCACCTGCATGAACTGCATTCGAGTCACTCCACCGCAGAACTCAACTAACGATAGGCGATGACAAAAGTCCGTCGAAACAGAAACAGGACTTTGCCGTCGGCGCGAACCTGGTAGACGTCACGGACACGCTGATGTAGTTCTGATGTGAACTCATTTCGTTCCGCGTCGGTCTCCAGAGCCGCCAGGAACGGTCGGAGTCCCGTACTGGAGATCCAGTCCACGATGGCGGCGGCGGATTCCAGGACGTGGCTGTATTCGGTTTCCCAGAGATCCAGGCTCGTCGCGATCTTCACCAGTGCATCGTAATAGAACGCGGGGGACTCCATCGTCAGCGCGTTCCGAGGAGCGTTCATCCGCTGGGACCATGCCGGGCGATGTGAGATGTCGTGAATGAGAGTGCGGACGGTGGCATAGGTGCTGCTCGGAATTTGAAAAGCCAACGCGCCACCTGCCGCCACCATTCCCAACAACCGAGGCATCAGCGCGCCGTGGTCGGGAAGCCATTGCAAGGCGGCATTGGAATAGATCAGGTCAACGGGATCGGATGACGTCCATTGCGACACGTCGGCGAGTAGCCAATTCTGATCGGGGTAAGCTCGCTTCGCGGCCTCGATCATCTGCGGTGAGTTGTCGATCCCAATGATCTCGGACTGCGACCAACGGTCACGAAGAATTTGAGTGCTGTTGCCCGGTCCGCAACCCAGATCGGCAATCACAGCGGGCTCGTCCATTTTGATGCGGGTCGTCAGGTCTGCTGCGGGACGAGTACGCTCATCGCCATATTTCAAATAGTGCTCTGCGTTCCAGTCTGACATTCGAGATTCTCAAAGGAGTAAGTCGGGACTCGTCCGAGTCGAGGGAATTGTGGCTTCAAGTTTTGGACATGGCACGATCAGGCGTTCGTCGCCGGAATGCGAAGGGCGGAGATGACCAGCCCCCGCTTGTGTCCCTGCACCACCGCGATCTCCGTGAGGTGGCCCAATTGCTCGAAGCCCAAGCTCTCGTTGATCCGCCGAGTGGCCTCGTTGTGGTCGAAGTGCATGCTCAGGAGCGTCGTCACTCCCAGGCGTGGGCATTGCTCGATCACCCACTGCTTGAGCCGCCGGCCGATGCCTTGGCGATGATATGCCGTGGCGATGTATTGACTGACTTCGGCGGTGGCATCGTAGGCCGGACGTCCGGCGTAGAACGAAGACAGGTAAGCCGTGGCGACCACCTGGCCGTCCACTTCCACCACCCAGATCGGCCGCTTGGCGGGATCGAACTTGCGGAACCATTCGACCCGCTCGGCCACCGTGACGGGCTGGGTGTCGGCCGTGGACCAGCCGGCCGGTATCGATTGGTTGTAGATCTCCACAATCGCGGGGAGATCCGCTTCGGTCGCTTCCCGAATGTGCATTTCCATTGGGCATCCTCTCTACCGCAGAAACCGGCCAAGTCACGGGCAGCGTTTCCGCTTCGACGCTTTTTCGATGTAGGGGACCGCGTCGGGCGTCTTGCAGGTCGTTTCGCCGTGATCGACCTCGACCTTGCCGATGCGCTGGGCCGTCTCGATCGCCTGTTTGCGGAGCGTCGGCTTGAAGACGCCGATCGAGATCAGCGCGCCGTTCATCGCGTACCGCGCCCAGTTCGGCGAGCGGTGGATCTGCTTCTCGATCGTCGCCAGCACCTTTGTGGCCTCTGCGTCGCTGACTGAGTCGGGATCGTCCTTCAGGCGGACTGCGAGAATTCCGTAGCCCATCTCGCGAGTGAACTCGTCCGGCGACTTCATCCAGGCGCGCATCGTCTCTTCCGCAATCGGACTGCGGGCCAGCAGGCCGGTCAAATAACAACCGACGAAGTGGACCGGCCCGTCCTCAAGCAGGCGGTCCGCGTCGGCCCTGGTCAGCTTCTTCGGGTCGGCGACCAGCAGCGCCAGGACGCGAGCCTCGGCGTTCCCTGTCTTCCAAAGTTCCATCGCGAGCGTGTGATCGACCTTGATCTTCTTCTGCAGCTTGGCGATCTCCGAGGTCAGCACGCCGAAGACGTTGTCCCCCGATCCGTGCCGCCGATAGATCGCGGCCGTCTGCGGTTTCCCCAGCTTCTTGAGCGTCGCGAGAAGTTCCTGAGCGTTCATCGCTTCTCCCTGCCGATCGGCTTCCCCGAAAGAACAACGTAGGGAGTAAGTCGCCTAACGCCCAGGTTAAGCCGCACGGACAAGCGGCGCGATGAACGACAGACGATCATTTTGGATTCCGCATCGCATGCCGAAACCCCGCCGCTTGTCCGTGTCGGCTTGAACCGCTTGATACTCATCATGGCCTCCTGGAATGGAGGCGGCTGTCTTAAGTTGTGGAGCGATGCCCGGAGGCTCGCAGGCTGGTTCTTGTGGGACCAGCGCGGATTCGGGATCAACCGCTTCTTCTTCCAGGAGACCGATGATGA
>CAYSHJ010000627.1:0-3744 GCA_964430385.1 uncultured Planctomycetaceae bacterium | reverse complement strand
GATAGGTGTACGGCGGAGCGTCGAAGCCGAACGACTGCTTGTACGCGACGACCGCCGTGGCCATGCACTGCCGCGTGTTACCGTCGCCGTGAACGATCCCCATGCCGAACTTCGCCAGAGAACCGAGCAACGCCATTTCCTCGGTGGCAATCTGCCCCGTGCTGATGAATGCGACCGACTCCGCGCCGTGCTCGGCCTGGATCAAACGAAGCCGCTCACAAAACGTCTTGAGTGCCGTCGGCCAATTGACTGGTTCGAGCTTGCCCTTCGCGTTTCGCAGCAATGGAGTCGTGGCTCGGTCAGGGGCGTTCAACACGGTCAGCGATTCCCAACCCTTGGGACACGCCATGCCAAGATTGACCGGATAATCGGTCGTCGGCGACAGCCCGATCGCCTGGCCGTCTCGCAAATGCACATTCAGCCCGCAACCGGTCGAGCAGAAGCCGCAGACCATGCGTGTCGTCTGATCGGGCTTGAGATTCTGCGGCAACATGCCGAGTCCGAAGCCCGTTGGCGACAACAACAGATCGCGCGTGTGCTGGCCATCGCGTTGGAAGAAGAGATCGCTGAGGTTCGTCATTGTTATGTTGTCATTGGTCAGTTGCCCATCTTCGGTGCCACGACTGCCGCGAAGAAGAGCGAGCGTTCCAGAATCTCGCCGACCAGGCACGCCACGAACAGCGCGGCGACGACGATCGTCACGAAAATCGGTGAACTGCCGGAGCGAAGCGACTCGCCCATCCACAAGAACACCGGCATCCATAAGCCGCCAAGGAAGCCGAGGCCGAACCGCGCCATAGTCACGTTGACCAGCGGGCCAACGAGCAATCGAGCCGAGCGTCGCAGTGGCGTTTGTTGTTTGTCCCAAAGGTGTCCCAAAATGCTCGCTTCGAAGAGCAGCTTTGTCGCCGCGATCGCCATGAGTGCTGGGCAGAGGACTCCTCCGTAACGGGCGACCTGGTGTGAGGCATTGTTGGTATCGGTAGACAGAATCTGCAGCATGATCGTCAGCCACACGCCCGCGACACCCAGCAGCAACGTCGTCAGCCCAAACTTGCCGAGCGTCCAGACTCCCGTCCAGAACGGCCGCTGCGTGACTTGGTAAATCCGCACCGAACAGAAGACACCGAGCAATCCAAAAAACAAGACGGCGAAGTTGAGACTGTCGAGCAAGCTGGATGGGGGAGCCGACAACGTCGCCATCACGCTCCGCGTGATGTCGCTTGGGTCGCGCGACACGGCTTGAACCACATTCGACGCTGCCACCGTGATCAAGGTTTCGTCACGCGGAGAATGACGGCTACTGAACCAGCAGGCCGCCGCGTACGTCACCGCCGCGCCGGCAAACAGGCCGAAGGCGAGAATCTCACGGCTGAGCCATGAATGTCGCAAGCCTCGAATCGCTCGAAATGCCAAATGCGGTCGGCCAAGGTGTAGAGTACTCGCGGCGAGGGCGACGAGACCGAAGATAAGCGCGTTCAGCGAATGCATCGGCCGCAACGTCGCGAGCACTTCCGGTTCCAACCAGAACTGCAATGAGTAACCTGTCAGAAACGCGCCGACGGAAAACTGAGTCAGCACAAGCATCACGACCAGCGGCCAGTGCGTGTGTTCGGGACGAACGCTGTAGTAGTCCGACGGCAACAGATTTCGCGGCAGCGAACGGCTGGTCTTATATTGGGTTGTTGGCAACGTGAACTGCGGATCGGGCGCGCCGGGTACGAAATGATGACCTTCGCTGTCGGCGACGACATCGGACGCGCGCACGATGGCGATGCGGATCGCTTGGTTCGGACAGGCCTGCACGCAAGCCGGCGCCTCGCCGATCACGAGCCGCTGGCTGCACATGTCGCACTTGCGGACGATGCCCCGCTCCACGTTGTACTTCGGTACGTCATACGGACAGGCCAGCGTGCAGTACTGGCAGCCGAAGCATTGATCGTCGAGATGCAGCACGATGCCGGTGAGCGGGTCTTTTTCATATGCATCGACCGGGCAGACGTTCATGCAAGCGGGATCGAGACAGTGATGGCAGGCCGCCGTCACATGTTGCAGCACCGGCAACTCGGTCGTGCCACCGATCAGTAGGCCGACGTCGCGCCATGTTTCTTGATCGTCGAGGCCGTTCAGCGCATGACATGCCGACACGCACGCTTTGCAACCGGAGCAAGCATCGAGCTCCACTTCGAACGCGAATTGCTCGCCGGCTTGCGGTGTGCGGGCCGGGATCAACGCGGAGTAGTACTTCGCCTGGGCGGGTGCGTGAGGAAAACGGCACGTCTCAGCGGGAATCACGGGCGAGACGCCCGTGCCACGGTCATGCCACTGTGCGAACCGCTCAACCGCTGTCAGGTCTTGTTGCTCGGCGAGGAGGTCTTCAAGGAGTGCCATGCTCATTCAATTCTTGTTCCGGTAGCCCAGGCCCTTGTGGCCTGGCTCATCTCAGTCCGTTTTTTCAGCGACGCGGAATCACTTTGGCGGGATTATTCATGCCTTCGTAGCCAATCTCGCCAGAGATTGGGGTGTTGTCACGAGTTGCACCCAATCTCTGGCGAGATTGGCTACGGCACCCTGCCGACAATCGCAGGGAACCATGAATAATCCGGGTTAGGCCACAAGGGCCTGGGCTACCCGACGCTGGCCATTTCCTCCGTGTGTTCATGTGATTCGCACGGCGTTGCACACGTCTGACCGCCGCAAAACAGTTCGGTGGCTAGGATGCTGTCCAACACCTCCGGCGGCGGCAGCTCCAACCAGACTTCGCCGTTCTCCACCTTCACCGGGAAGATGCGGACGTTGAGCGATTCGCCCGAAATGCACTCGCCGGTTTCGAGTGAAAAATTCTTCTTGTGCATCGGGCAGGAGATCTTAGGCACGCCGTTCTGGTCGCCAATCAGACCTTGTGACAGCACGAACGCCTTGCGGTGCGGGCACATGTTCTGGCAGGCGTACCACTGGTTGCGGCTGTCAAAGCGGAACACCGCGAGCTGAGACTTGCCGTACTTGACGGTGCGGCCGCCATCGTGCGGGAAGTCGTCGGCATATCCGACCGGTATCCAGCGACGCTCGGTCAATTGATCGACTTCGGCCGCTTGTTCGGCGATCGTTTTGCCGTTCGGCAACAGCAGGTCTTCGATGGGAACGATCTCCTTCGGCCAATCGGCGGGACGATGCTGACCCCGTTCCGTGATGATTTCGACGCCGGTTTCGGTGTCATCGGTGTTCACGAACTGTTTGAACCAGCGGCGTTTCTCCGGATCGTTGACCGCGGACTTCCATTCGCATTCATAGTTGTCGACGCAAGCCTGCATCAGGCGTTCGAGTTCCTCGCAGATGCCCAAACGGTCGTTGATGATCACGTCGCGCAGGTACTCGATACCGCCGTCCATCTTCTCCAGCCACGGAGCCGTGCGCGTCAGTCGGTCGGCTGTCTGAATGTAATACATCAAGAAACGGTCGATGTACTTGATGCAGGTGTCTTCATCGAGATTCGTGGCGAGCAAGTCGGCGTGTCGCGGCTTCGCTCCGCCGTTGCCGCAGACGTACAGGTTGTAGCCTCCCTCGGTCGCGATCAGGCCGAAGTCTTTGCACTGTGCCTCGGCACATTCGCGGATGCAGCCGGAGACGGCAGCCTTGATCTTGTGAGGTGCCCGCAGACCCTTGTACCGGTTCTCGATGCGGATCGCGAAGCCGACCGAATCGCCGATGCCGTAGCGGCACCACGTCGTGCCAACGCAGCTCTTC
>CAYSHJ010000626.1:0-2399 GCA_964430385.1 uncultured Planctomycetaceae bacterium | reverse complement strand
CACTTCCAGCATAACGGTGAGCGATTATTGAGTCACAGCCATCAGAGGGTGGCACGCCCTGAGTCATCGAAGGGCGTGGTGGTTGTGCGACGACAACCACGCCCATCACTTCGTTCTGGGCGTGCCACCCAACCGCCTGCCGCTGTTCCTGCCGCAAAGCGGCAACCGATGGTAGCCGTGGGTTTCAACCCATCCGCCTCGGCGGGCCGAGCCACAACACACCCTTTCGTCGCGGAGCGACGATTGAAGCCGACAAGAAAAGAACACTGGCGACTTGAGTCCGTAGGATGGCCGCCCTCGGCCGTCTGCGTTTGTGGACGAAAGGCATGGGAACCGCAAGACGGCCGAGGGCGGCCATCCTACACGATCGCAATTCGTCCGGGGCCTCAGGGCCTCCGGCTCGCCGAGATCGAATTAACGTCGCGTATCCAATGAACCATGTCCGACTTTGACAATCCCTGGAAAGAAGCGATCGAAGTCTTTTTTGAAGATTTCGTGCAGTTCTTCTTTCCGCAGGTGCATGCCGATGTGGATTGGTCACGGCCAGTCGAGTTCCTCGACAAAGAGTTGCAGCAGATCATCCCTGAAGCCGAACATGGATTGCGGGTCGTTGACAAGCTGGTGAAGGTGTTCCGAAAGGATGGTGACGAAGATTGGTTATTGATTCACATTGAAATTCAATCGCAGCCGGAGGCGGAGTTTGAGCGGCGGATGTATGTCTACAACTTTCGATTGTTCGACCGATACGCTCGGAAGGTCGCGTCGCTGGCGGTTTTGGCCGACGAAAGAGCCGATTGGCGGCCGTCCCGATTCGAGTATGATCTGTGGGGTTGCCAAATCGCGTTTCGGTTTCCCAGCGTCAAGCTGCTGGACTTCGGCCGTGACTGGGCGGGGCTGGAACAGAGCGACAATCCTTTCGCCGCCGTTGTGATGGCTCATCTGAAAACCAAAGAGACCGCTTCCGATCCGAGTGATCGGAAGCACTGGAAACTCCAAATCGTCAAAGGACTATACTCACGCGGCTGGACCAAACCGGAAATCCAGCAGCTCATCCGACTCATCGACTGGATGATGGACCTTCCCAAGGAATTGGCGGAGGGCTTTCGCCGCGAATATGACCAATTTGAACAGGAACAAACCATGCCCTACATCACCAGTATGGAACGTCTCGCGGCGGAAGAAGCCGTCGTTGATGTGCTGCACGAAACTATTGAAGTCCTTTTGGAGACGCACGGAGAACGAGGTCACGAGTTCGGCCGACGAGTCCGAGGGCTTGAAGATGTTGACTTGTTGAAACGAATTCATCGCGCCCTAGCCCAACGGGAATCTCTCGACGCCGTGGAAAAACTACTGACATAAGACCCACAATCCAATTCGCTCTTCGTCCAGTTGAATGAGAACAAACCTTGCCCTACATCACCAGTTCTGGAATCCATCATGGTCCGCCGAGCCTTTCCCGCCGAAGTGACGAACGGGCAGCTTCGCTTTCAAGAATCCCTGGCGGACTTGGAAGGCCAGCGCGTGATAGTTGTGCTCGACGAATGCGAATCTCCGTCGAAACAGTGGCCACGACTGACACCGACGATTCCCCCCATCGACGAAATGGACATCGAGAAGGACGTGAGCTTTCGAATTCCATTTCGTCACGACATCGACAGCGATGTGATGCTGGACCCTTGGTGCGAATTGCCGAGACCGCCGGTGATTGGGCGAGTCACTCCAAAACGTGTCGAGCAGTTGCCATTTGACATTCCACGCATCCCCACGGAAGAAGACGTCGAATGATCTATCGACAACCGAGCATCGCGCGAACCACCACCAACCAAACTCACTCCGGTGGGTCTCGATGACTCGACCCACCCTACCTTGATCACCACCAACCTTTTCGGATTTCGACCTTCGGATTTCTTTCGACAATTCGGCTTTCGGAATTCGTCATTCCCAATCATCATGCCCACAATGGCTTCCAAACGTGACTACTACGAAGTGCTCGGCGTCAAAAAGGACGCGAGCACTGACGACATCAAGAAGGCATACAAAAAGCTGGCCTTGGCGAATCATCCGGATCGCAATCCGGGGGACGCCGCCGCTGTCGATCGCTTCAAGGAATCGGCCGAAGCGTTTGAAGTCCTGAGCGAACAAGACAAGCGCGCTCGCTACGACCGCTTCGGGCACGAAGGCGTCAAAGGCACGGGACACGCTGGCGGCGGGTTCCAAGACGTAGGAGACATCTTCGAGATGTTCGGCGACTTGTTCGAGGGCTTTGGTTTTGGCTCCGGCGGCGGTCGTCGTCGCGGCGCCGGAGGGCGGCGAGCGACTCAAGGGGACAGCCTCAAGACGGCTCTCAAGATCGACCTGCTCGAAGCGGCCAAGGGCTGCTCGCAACAAGTCGAGATCAA
>CAYSHJ010000625.1:0-2891 GCA_964430385.1 uncultured Planctomycetaceae bacterium | reverse complement strand
CGGCCGAAGTTGTCCAAATGCGTGTCCCAAGTCTGCACGATCCCCATGTTGCACTGCACGATCGGCACACCCGCTTGCACCATGCGTCGCGCCAGCAACAGTGACTGACCGAACATGTGGCGGCCATAACGGTCGCGGACTTCGGGGGCTTCGCCATGAATGTCGAACGCTTGCGAGACTTCTCCGGCGGACAACATCGACAGAGCTTGCTGGTGCTGAATCGCGAACTGCGATTGATTCGCAATCGAGGCCGGGGCCTCGCGCTGACGATTCACTTCGCTCAGTAAAGTTTGGCGTCGCTGCATCCGGTCCGCAGCGACCCCTTCGGGCCGACGCAGCATGTCCACTTGAAACTTGGGGTCGTTGGGGTCTTGAGTGATCTGCCACGGGTCGTGACGCGGGCCCAGGAATCCGGCGTATTGACCGGGCCAAGTGAGCGGCCCCTCAATCAGAAACGTCGGCAGCGTGATGCCGTTGGGGATGCCATCCAGTCGCGGCCGCAAGTAATCGAACGCCGCCGCGTAACAAGGGGAGTCAGTGCGTGACAACTGCTGACCGCCCGGCGGGATTGGCCAACCGGTCAGCACCTGATGCGTGGCCAGCAAGTGGTCGTAAACGTCGTGCGACATTGATCGCACGATCGCCAACTTCTCAGACCGCATGGCCAACAGCGGCAAGTGTTCGCCGACAAAGATGCCGGGAGTCGCCGTGGCAATGGCGGAGAATTCGCCGCGAGTTTCGGCCGGCGCGTCTGGCTTGGGGTCGAACATGTCGATGTGACTCGCCGCGCCGGTCAGAAAGACAAGGATCACCGACTTCGCACGGCGCTGTGGGTTTCCCGCATTCGATTCCGCGGCGACCGTCCGGCGGCGGAACAATTCTTGACAGCCGATTCCCAAGATCGACGAGTATCCTACTTGCAGCATTTCGCGGCGGGTGACTCGTCGAGCAAACGGATGTCGAAGAAACTGGCCGAGCATGAGAAACCTCCACTGCACGCGAATGTCGAGCCATTTAGCCCAAGCAAGCCTCATCTTAGCCGTGGCGTGCGTCAGTTTCCCAGCCGAATCGCGGGCTGGGGTCGGTGTCACTCGCGAACTTGTTTCACCAGCTTATGGACAGATGCGGCGATGCGGTCTTCAATGTCGCCCGCCCAGCGGAAGGCAGGGCGGCCATATTCATAGAGGTTGTACCCACCTTCGTAGCCTCCCTCTTCCCACACGCGGCGTGACGGAATGTAGGAGATCATGTCGTCCGCGTAGCCGCAGACCCAGGTGCCTTCACCGAATTCCTGTTTGAATCGCAGCGCGTAGTCCACAACCGTTTCGGCCCCCATGCCGATGATCAGCATCTCTTTGCCAAGCTGCCAGGCATGGACGGGATACGGATAGGCCGACTCGAACTTGTCCCCGGCATCGAGTTTCTTCAGCAATCGAGCCGCCCAGCGAGCTTTGATGGTGTTCGCGTCTTGAAGCAATCCGCTTAGCTCTTCGCGCGAGACGACGTTCAAGTACGGAAGGTCGATGATCTCAAACGCCGTTCGCAGTCCCGGCGAAACCGGTTTCAAGGGAAGCTTCAAGGCCTCTTCAACACCGACGGCCAGCATGTGTCCGTACTTTTCACAGAGTTCGACCTTACGGCGCGGCAACGGGTTTTGATCGCCGCCGCAGGTGTTGACAAACATTGCTGTCGTGCCCGGATGTTTTTTTTCCAATTCGAGCTGCGCGAAACCCGGATAATCACCGCACCAGGTCAAAAAGCTGAGCGTGGTCGGATGGCAGGCGTATCCAAAAAGCACCGCTTCGAGTTTTCCGTTCGGCCGAGTCACAGTCATTACTGGCACGGCGTGATCCACCGGGCCAACGAGCGGCGTTCCCTTGGCGATCAGGTCCGGCACATCCGCCTCGCGGTTGTTGCGACGATTGACGGCGAAGGTCGTGCGTCCTTCGCCAATTCGCAGGCTGGCGGGACTGAGATTTGAGAGAGACACCCCGACCATCGCAACGCACTTCGTCACCATGAGGTCCGTGTATTCCTCGACCAACGCCACCTGTTCGGGATCGACTGGATAGTAATCCACAAGATCGTCACCCAACCGCGGCCCGCAATGATTGTGCGAGAACGTGAGCATCACTTGCGCGCGTTCCAGCTTGAACTGCTGCTGAAGCTGTTGGAAGACCCGGTCGCTCATCACTTTGGGAACGCCTTGGAAATCGCTGGTGATCAAGACCACGCGATGACCTTCGCTGTCCTCGAGGGCCAACGCCTTCATCCACAGATCATGCAGTTTTCCATCCGGCGCGCGTTTTGATCCGTAGCCAGCCAACCACACCGATTTCTCCGGCGTGATGACCGCTCGCGCGACACCGGCCTTCCAAGAAGGCTGCTCCTCCGCGAAGGCGCGCACGCTTCCGAGCAGAGCCGCCAACGCAATGGCTTCGGTCGATCGCTGAAGAAATCGCCGTCGAGTGGTTTGCAGAGTCATGAAGGAAGCCTCCTTGGTTAGTTCTATTGCGCACTTTCGTGTTCCGGTCCCCTCTCCCGCCCGCATCGGGGGGAGAGGTTAGGGAGAGGGGGGCTTCGGAGCCGGTGAGCAGCCGACGACAACTTGGCAGATTGGCAAGCGGCTGCTCTGCGATTGGAAGCGTCGGCACTATTCGCCCCCTCACCCTAGCCCTCTCCCCCGATGCGGGGGAGAGGGGACCGGAAGACCTCGAACGTGCGCTGTCGCGTTAGTTGGGAGCTTGCGCCCAAAGGGGTGTGATTGTAGCATTGGTCCATCAAGCTGTTAGGGGCCAAGTGTCAGTCAAAGGTAGTCACCCGCGTGTCAGTCAAAGGTAGTCAGTGGTAGAAGTAGATTCTTTCAAGGGCAATGGAGATGGTTCAAAAAG
>CAYSHJ010000624.1:0-10821 GCA_964430385.1 uncultured Planctomycetaceae bacterium | reverse complement strand
CCGGACGGTCGCAGGCATCCAATATTCTCCGGCATCGCCGGTTTCTTTCCGAACGAAGTCGGAGCGGTTGAGATCGCGGGCTTGCCGGCTCTCGAAGGTTGCGTTCGTGTCGATCGACCGCGTCCGGCCGCCACGGTTTTGGCGGCACATCCCACGGAATCGGTCGGGGACGCGACATTGCCGGTACTGGCCGTTCAACCTTTCGGCAAGGGCCGCGCGGCGGTCTTTACCGGAGACACCACTCGCAACTGGCAACAGAGTCTGCGCGCGATGGATCAGCAATCCCCGTTTGTCCGCTTTTGGGGACAGCTTGTCCGCTGGCTCGCAAGTCGAGCCGAGGATGTGGCACCGGAAGCGAGTGTCGTCGCCAACACGGATCGCGCTTATTACGAGCCGGACTCAGCCATCGTGCTGACGGCGCTCGTGCGCGACAAGGAGGGCGAAGGCAGCCATCAAGCGCAAGTGACCGCCAAGTTGACGGGGAAGAATCAGGTTGAGCATGGACCGGCCGTGACGCTGTCCATCGTGCCTGGTCCGGCCGGGCACTATCGAACGGAACTCGAACCACTCACTCCCGGCCAATACGAGATCGCCGTGACCGCACGTCTGGGAGATCAAGAACTCAAGTCGGAACCGATCGTCATTGAAGTCGGACGCCCGAACTTGGAGTTCGATCGCTTGGAACTCAATGACACGCTGTTGACTGCCATCGCGACGGAAAGCGGCGGTCGCTACGCCCACATCACGACCGCCGATCGTGTGATCGACGGACTGGAACGCAAGCAGCAGAAACGCCACGTCGAACTGGAGGTTCCGCTGTTCTGGCCACCCGCATACTGGTTGGCGTTCGTAGTAGCTCTGACCAGCGAGTGGAATCTGCGACGGAAATACCAACTGAGGTAATACTAACCCGAAGCGTGAGCGAGGGCGGGCGCTCACCCGATAATGGTTTGGGAATGAAGCGTCTGGAGGCACCCGCCCTCGCTTACGCGTCGGGTTACTGTCAGGAACCTTCCATGAAACGAACCTTTGGTTATCGCTTCCTCGAACCGGCCGCGTTGGCGCGTGTGAAGAACCTGTCGCTCATCGCCCGTGGCGTCGTCGAAGGTTTCGTCAGTGGGCTGCACTCCAGTCCGTACAAGGGATTCAGCTCCGAGTTCGCCGATCACCGCGAGTACTCGCCCGGCGACAACCCGCGACACCTCGACTGGCGGGCATTGGCTCGAACCGATCGGCTGCACATCAAGCAGTACGAGGAAGAGACTAATCTCCGAGCACAAATCTTGCTCGACGTGAGTGGCTCGATGGCGTATCGATCCGGTGAGGGACTGACCAAGCTCGAGTACTCGGCGTATTTGGTCGCCGTGCTCACATACCTGATGACGCGGCAACAGGACGCGGTCGGACTGACCACGTTTGACACCGACATTCGGCTGGATATGCCAGCGCGCAGCTCGGCTCGCCATTTGGGTGACATGCTCCGACGCATGGAGGACTTCACCCAGGATGGAGCTTCGACTTTAAGCCAAGTCGGACAAGGCACGAACATCGCCAAAACGCTGCATCGACTGGCGGAGCGTTTTCAACGTCGCTGTCTGATCGTGCTGATCAGCGACCTGTACGACGATCCTCAGGCCGTCATGCAAGCCCTCGGACACTTCCGCTATCGGAAGCACGAGGTGGTCCTGTTCCACATCTTCGACAAGGCCGAGATCGAATTTCCGTTTCGCGAGACCACCACGTTCCTCGACATGGAGACGGGCGAGCGGCTGCAAATTGATCCCAACTACGTACGCGAGGATTACTGTCGGCAGATGACGGAAATGATCGACGGGTATCGCCGAAGTTGCGCCGATTGGAACATCGAATACGTCATGACCGACACCTCGGTCCCGTACGACTTCATGCTGTCCCGGTATTTGTCGAAACGAATGCAACTTTAGGGAATGACGAATGACGAAGTACCCAATGCCGAAGAATGACGAAGAATGACGAAGCACGAATGACGAAGGTGTCTGCCGTCCGTGTTCCCATCCTTTGATCGTTCCGTGTTTCGTCATTCGTCATTCGGATTTCCTTCGTCATTGGGTATTTCGTCATTGGGTATTTCGTCATTGATCCCACAACCATGACCTTCGGCCTACCCTTATTTCTGATCGCGACTCTTGCCGGAGTCATTCCGGTGCTGATTCACATGATCAACCGTCAAAAGGCGGTGACCATGTCTTTCAGCACGCTGAGATTCCTACGTGTCAGCGTCCAACGGACTCGGCGGCGAAAGCGTCTGCACGATTTGTTGCTGCTGTTGGTGCGAATGGCCGTGTTGGTACTGGTCGCCGTAGGACTCGCGCGGCCCGCGATCACCCGACTGGAGAGCTTCTTGTCGCGAGCGAATACCGCCGTCGTCGTGGTGCTCGACAACTCGCTGAGCATGGGGACTCTGGTACAGGGCCGGACGCGGTACGACGCGGCCACTCATGCCGTCGAGCAGCTTCTGAACCGACTCCGTGACGGCGACGAAGTGGCGCTGTTGCCGACCAGCGGCCCGCTCAGTCCGGCTCAAGAGCAGCTCTATCACCAGCAGGAGGTCGTGCGACAAGCCCTCACCGAATGCCGACTCAGCGGGGAACGAGCCGATCTAGCCGCGCGATTGCAACGTGCTCATGAACTTCTCGAAAAGGCCGAGGCTCCGAACAAAGAGATTTACGTCGTCAGCGACATGCAGGCGGTCGGCTGGGAAGGACTCAAGCCGACGACCCAGTCGCGCGACACACCGGCAATGACGATCCCCGTCGTGTTGATCGACGTTCATCAAGCCGACGTGCCCAACGTCGCGATTCGCTCGGTCGATCTGCACGGCGTTGTTCCCGTTGCGGGTCTGCCGCTGCCAGTGAATGTCGAGGTCTTCAATGCCGCCAGCGTCGCCCAAAGGAAACACGTTGAGTTGACGATCGACGGCGTTCGCGAGGCCATCAGTCCAGTGTTGTCCCTCGAACCCAACGGCATCGCCCGGCACACATTCACCGTCACGCTGCGCCGCGCGGGAGTGCATCAGGGCGAAGTGAAGCTATCCGGCACGGATGGACTGGCGGCGGACGATCAACGATCGTTTGGACTGGTCGTCGATCCCAAAATCCGAGTGGCGATCGTGAAGCCGCGACGGCACGAGATCGCGTCGTTGGAGGAATCGTTCTACTTGGAACAAGCTCTGGGGCTGGACCCGCGTGATGGCTGGGCGATTCAAGCGACAGTATTGACTCCCGACGCGCTGGCGAGCGAGCCGCTCGCGGAGTACGCGGGCATCTTCTGTGTAAACTTGTCCGCTCAAGAGTTGGCGGCGGCGTCGCGACTGCGAGACTACACGTTGAGCGGCGGCCATCTGATGTGGATCAGTGGGACCAACGTCGAGCCGGCTGAATACAACGTGCTGCACGCTCAATTGAATGAGCAATTACTCCCCGGCCCGCTCGAAACCGTGCGTTTGCCTCCACCGGACAAGCCCGATGGTTGGAACATCACATGGCTCGACACCGAGCACCCGGCGCTGAAGGGTTTGGCCGAGCCGGCTTCGTTGTATCAATCGGTGCTCGTTTACAAGCACGTTCGGTTTCGCGACGTCGCTGAATCCTCGGCCCGCGTGCTGGCTCGATTGAACGATGGCGAACCGTTGCTCATCGAACGCACGGTGGGATCCGGCTCGGTGATGATGCTCGGTACGGGAGCACACATCGACTGGACGAACTTGCCGATCCGACCGCTGTTCCTGCCGCTGCTGGCGCGACTGACGTTTCACTTTGCCGGGGCCGACTCGGCAGCTTCGCAACTGATCGCAGGAACGCCGTGGACGGTGCCCTTGGAGGGTGAGCGTCACCCTGTCGATGTGGAAATCACTCGCCCCGACGGCCAGACCTTCCGAGTCACCAGCGACGGCGAACAGGCCCAATCCGTCCGCTATTCCGAGACGCACGAGTTGGGTGTGTATCGACTTCGAACCGTCACCGCCGCGCGCTCGCGCGAGTTGATCCAAGCGGTCAATACTGACCCGCTCGAAGCGGACCCCGTGCGACTGAGCGAAGCGGAACTCCGCACACGCTTCGGACAGCAGCCGGTCGAGTTTTGCTCGGACATCAATGACCTCGGCTCGGCGATCCAACGGCTGCGCGAGGGGCATAGCCTTTGGGAACTGTTTCTGACCTTGGTCCTGATCGGGCTGGTACTCGAAACACTGATCGCCAACCGTCTGAGTTCGGCTCCGGAATCCTCGCCGCCACCTCATGCGCGAGAATGCTGGCTAGCGGGGGGCGTTAGCCCCCCGGTTGCACCGAGTCACCACGATCATTCGCCTCAACCGGGGCGCTAACGCCCCCCGCTAGCCAGCGCAAACTTCAATCTGAGTCCCAATAAACAGTTGCAAATGAGAGCGCGCCAGCGTGCGATACCGACCGCTTGCGACCCGAAACCGCGCGCTCTGAGCCGCTCACTTGGATTTGTCGTACATCGGTTCGGGAACGGATTTGAGCAGCCGGCGAATGACTTCGTCGGTTTCGATTTCTTCGGCGTCGGCGTTGAAATTGGTGAAGATGCGATGTCTCAGCACGGGCAGAGCCAAGGCGCGCACATCGTCGGCCTTGGCGGCATAACGACCCTGCAAGATGGCTCGCGCTTTGGCTCCGAGAATCAGATTCTGAGCCGCTCGCGGGCCGGCTCCCCACGCCAGCCAATTCCGCACGAACTCTGGCGAACCGTCCTCCTTCGGGCGAGTGGCACGAGCCACGTCGACGGCATAATCGACCACATGATCGCTGACCGCCACCTGTCGGACGAGTTGCTGAATTCGCAGCACATCGCGACCGCGAAGCACCGGATGCACGTCCGCGTTTTGAGACTGCGTGGTGGCTTGCACGATCGCTCGTTCTTCGTCGCGAGTTGGATAGCCGACATTGATGGAGAGCATGAACCGGTCAAGCTGCGCTTCGGGAAGCGGATATGTCCCCTCCTGTTCGATCGGGTTTTGCGTCGCCATCACCAGAAAAGGCTGATCCAGCTCATAGGTCGAGCCGAGTGCCGTGACTTGATATTCCTGCATGGCTTGCAGCAACGCCGATTGCGTCTTCGGGGGCGCACGATTGATTTCGTCAGCCAGCACAATGTTGGCGAAGATGGGCCCGCGTACGAACCGAAACTCGCGGCGACCACTGGCCGGGTCTTCTTCGATCACGTCGGTGCCGGTGATGTCGCTGGGCATCAGGTCCGGCGTGAACTGCACGCGGCTGAACTTCATGTGCAACGCTCTGGCCAAGGTGGAAACCGTCAACGTTTTGGCCAAGCCCGGAGCACCGATCGTCAGACAGTGCCCGCGAGCGAACAGGCAGATGAGCATGTGCTCGATCATTTCCTCTTGGCCAATAATGACCTTGTGAACCTCGCGGAGGAGCATCTCCCGCGCGCGCGCGATCCGCTTGACCGCTTCTTCGGGGCTGAGTTTCTGATCGTCGGTGTCCAGCTTGTTCGGTGCTTCGAGATTCGGCATCGCAGTTGCAACTCCTCCAGGGGTCGTTCGCCGTCCGGCCATCTAAGTAGCCGTCACGCTCCGCGTGACGAGCCGAATTGTCATCGGGCGTCGGTCGCGACTCGGCTCATCACGCGGAGCGTGATGGCTACGTTAGGAGCAACCCTGATGCCAATACTTCGCTCCTTGTTTCTTCGGTCCCTGTGCGGATTGCCGGCGATCCTTGGTTCGCTCGGCTTTTTGCGAGAAGCCCGGGGTGCCGATCCGGTTTGGCGTCTGAATGACCGCTTCGAGATACGTCGCTTGGTGCGGTTCGAGGCTGGTTCGCGCAACGTGCCACCCATCGTCGTAGTCGAGTTTCTCGGGCATGGGCAACTCAAGGCCCATGCGGCGAACATGGCGGTCTTTGATCACGACGGGCAGGTGCCGTGGAAAGTCCTGCAAGCTGGTCCCGGTGATTTTTGCCGCGTGGCGTTTCAGACGTCGCCGAAAAGCACCCTCTATCAGATTTACTACGGTGGCACGCAGACGGAAACATCGCCCGCGTGGTCTGAGCCAAGTCCGTTGCTGCTCGAAACTCGGCAATGGAATGAGTGCAATCTGAACTCGTTGGTTGCGGTGAAGTCCGCGTTCGACTCGGCCGAACCGCTCGGCAGCAACTTCGTCGCCAACGTCTTTCATCGCTGGAACCCGATCACATCAGCACCACGTCCGTTTCTCAGTCACTACACGGGGACGCTTCAGGCACCCAAAGCGGGGAACTACCTCTTCTTCACGTCGAGCGAAGACGCCAGCTTCTTACTCATTGATGAACGAGAAGTCGTGGCCGCTCCCGGTCGCCACGGGCCGAGCGCGCAGGCCCGCATCAAGGGACAGGTGACGCTCAAGGCGGGAAGTCATCGCTTCGACTACTGGCACGCCGCCAGCAGCAGTTCGGCCTGCATGGTCGCCGCATGGCAGCCATCGGGAACTGAGAAGCCGGAAGTGATTCCGGCTTCGGCGTTCGGTTCGACCAGTCCGACTCTTGTCCCAACGACCGAAGTGCGGAAGCGATCGGGAATCCTTCTGCCGGACTTCGTCTTTCAAAGTCTCGGCGAGGTTGCCTTGGTAGACAACGAAGTGCCTTTGATTCGCGTACAGTTTGAAGACACTTCCTTCCCGCGCAAGCAGCCGGGAATGAAAGTCCGTTGGGACTTTGGTGACGGTCAAGCCTCCGACCAGCACGATCCACCTCACGTTTATCTCCGCCCGGGCAGCTACTCGGTCAAGTTCACGCGACGGCACGACGGCCGCGATACAGAGACCGTCAATGCCATCCAGATCGAGCGACCGCTGATCCTGCCCGATCCCCAGCAACCCCAGGACGAGATGCCGGCGTACCTGCCGATTTTGGAGTCGTATGATCCGGCACGCTGCGATGGATCGTCGCTGCTGCAACTCGTACGAGCCTACGAACAGCAAGAACGCTGGGCCTCGGCCGTGACGGCGGGGAAGGCGGCGCTGAAGCCCGAGACCCCGCAGTTCGATGACGAATCACGCTACGAGTTGGCTCAGCGGGTTGGTCAGATTCAGCGCGAACGTCTCTTGGACTCCGCAGCAGCCGTTGACGCCTGGTCCGCGGCCGCGCGGGTGTTACTGAAGTCCGAGTGGCGTGCTCGTTGCGAGATCGAAGCGGCGGACTTGTTGATCAACGAACTCTTGCAGACCGCCGAGGCAAAGAAGCTCAGCGACATCGCCACGCGACAATTGAGAAACGGAGCCGCTCCGGAGTTGCTGGCCCGGCTGCATCGTGTGCGCGGCGACGTGCTGGCTCGGCAAGGCGACGGAAAGGGCGCACGCGCGGCCGTCGAAGGATATCTGCCGCTGCTGCAAGCCAAGTACTGGATCGCGCGGAAAGCCTGGGCACCGGCGGCGGCGGTCGCCAGCGACCTCCTGACCGTCAACGCCGCCTCGCCCTATGCCGACCAGCTCCTGCATTTGGCCGCTCAGTGCGAACAGCAACTCGGACATCCCGAACGAGCCGTCGCCACGTATCGCTCACTGCTGACCGATTACCCTGGCAGCCCGTTGGTCGATGCCGTGAAAAAGGAACTCGCACGTCTCGAAGCCGGTGACGCCTCGGCCACTCGTTCCAAGAAGTCCAAGTAACATGACCATCTCTATGCCATCTCGCTCTGTTCTGCGGCGACATCTGATTCGTTGCGGTTTGCTTGTCGGGTTTTCGTGCGTTGTCACAGACGTCAGTTTCCCCAGTGACCTGCAATTGCGACTGACCAACGCCGAGCGAGTCACATTTGTCGGAGCCTTTCGTCGCTGGGATGCCGACGGCAATCCACGTCAGCAGGTCAATTCGAAAGCCAAAATCGAGACGCCAGCAGTCGACGCGCAGGCCGAGTCGAACGAAGACGGCCTGTGGACGTTCCGCAAATTGTCTCCGGGCCGGTATGACCTGGTGCTGTTGGCGAAGGATCGAGTCCGCATCGAAGGCTTCCACTACCCACCCATTGCCGAGTTCGACTCCGCTCTGGCAAGCAACGCACCGGCTCCGCCAGACGAAGTACGCGACTGGATTCGCAAGGACATCGCCAATGTTCGGCACTACGAAAACAAAGTGATGCCGCTCTTCATGATCGGAGACCGCAAACAAGTGCGCGTCTTCATGCAACTGCTACGCGACGATCCCACCAGCTTCGACGCCGATTTCGGAGCCCCCGTCGCGACTTTGCGACACGAGGTCTGGCAATACACCAACCGCGCCGGCGGTTGGGTGAAAGAGCGCAAGACCAAAGTCGTCGACCGCGTGCTGTCAGCAACATCGGAATTGCGTCGCTGGACGTGGGTCTGGATACCAGAGCTCGGCGGAATCGAGATCGCCGACAGCCCCATCCGTATCGCCTATCCGCTTCCACGAGCATTCCAACCAGAATCCGCCGCCGGGCTTGTTTCTGATGTGTCCCGCTAAGTTGTCGGTCGCCAGCAAGGCGTCGGGAGCGGCGAAGCGTCTGTGCAATTGAACAGGAAGTATCGCTCGGCCCCGGCATCGATGACCGTGCCGTAACAGGCGGCCGTTCCCAATTGCCCAGCATCAAGCGCGCTGCGATACAGCTCGATTTCCCGGAGCAGATCCTTGACCTTCAACACCGAAAGCCGGACAGTCTGTCGAGTCTGACGGTTGCGAGGCTGCTCGTTTCGTGCGATCCTTTGAATCATTCACAATACGGCGTGTGTGTGTCTAGAAAAGTCTGTTCAGCGCTTCAAGAAACGCGACAACTCGGATGAATTCCTAACGCGGGCTTCGCCCGCAACGTAGCGGCGTCGCTCCGCGACGCCGATCCAAGTCGCGGAGCGACTCGGCGACGTATCGCGCGCACGGCGCGCATGATTGATAACCGAAGACTCTAATATCACACAAGAAACGTCAAATGCTCGGGAGAAATCAATGCGCGTTCTCGTGACGGGCGGCGCGGGGTTCATTGGCAGCCATATTGTCGATGCCTTGCGAGCGCGCGGACATCAACCCTTCGTGGTGGATAACCTCGTTTCCGGGACGCGGCAAAATCTGCCTCCCGACGTTTCGTTGTACGAAGTGGATATCTGCGATGCCGGGCGGCTGGCGGCGGCCTTCGATGAGGTGCAGCCGGATTGGGTCTGTCATCAGGCGGCACAGATGTCGGTCAGTCGTTCCATGCGCGAGCCGGCATTCGATGCGGAAGTGAACGTGCTCGGGTTCCTCCGAGTTCTCGAGAACGCCTCGCGGGTGGGAGTGCGTCGCATCGTGTGTGCCTCATCGGGCGGCGTCTTATACGGGGACGTTTCCGAGCCAGCGACGGAAGATCAACCCGCGCGCCCGATGTCCCCGTATGGCCTCAGTAAATGGTCCGGAGAACAATACCTCGCCTTCTTTGCCCGCGAACGGCGAGTGCAGGGAGTGGCTCTGCGGTACTCGAATGTTTATGGACCGCGTCAGAATCCGCACGGGGAAGCGGGGGTGGTGGCGATCTTCAGCCAGCGGATGCTGGCCGGCGATGTGGCCACGATCAACGGCGACGGACGCTACATTCGGGACTACGTTTACGGAACGGATGTGGCACGTGCCAATGTGCTGGCTCTGGAAGCCGCGCTACCCAGCGATTTTGTCACACTGAATATCGGGACCGGCATTGGCGCCGACGTGAATGAGCTGGCCGACCAAATTCGAGCGAACGTGCAACTCTGCTGGACCAAGAACGGCCGCCCGGGAACGGTGCCGGCCTGTGTGTACGGTGATCCTCGGAGCGGAGACCTGCGGTCCAACCTCGTCGCCGCAGCGCGGGCGCGACAGCTCATCAACTGGGAGCCAACCGTCACCTTGGCTGAGGGACTGCGACTGACCGTCAATTGGTTCGCGGAACATCGGGGATCGGACGCAGGTTGAATTTCGAGTTGGGGCGACCACTGGCCCGAATTGCGCACGCCTCCCGGTCGCTTTCCTCCAACATCTTAGCCCGTGACATCTTGAACTCCTTTCTGCATCCTCCAGATTAAGGGGTTGAGCTGTCCGTGAAACCGACAGCACCTCACGATCGACGTCACCACGATCGGCTTCATTATTGGTTTCACGGTGAGGATGGCCTTGGACAATGCCTCGGGGTGATCGCCTCTGACGAGATTCCAACTTCGACAATCGAGATTCCCACTCGCAAAACTCATTGATGAAGCCTATAGTAACCCCAGTTGGTTTTGACGACGGAAATTCGTGGTGTTGATTCCTTGGAATTCACTCGCTGCTAGTTCGCTCGCCGTACCACTTGGCGGGTCACCAGATTGGCCTCTTTCGACTCGGCCCAGAAAGTCACAACGGGCCAACAATGCTTTTTAGGAGGCAAGAACGTGAGTAAGAAATTGTACGTGGGGAATCTGAGCTATGAAGTCACCGATTCCAGTCTGGAAGAGATGTTCCGCGAATTCGGAACTGTGCGGAGTGCTCAGGTCATTCAAGATCGCGACACCGGTCGCAGTAAAGGTTTTGGATTCGTCGAAATGGAGGATAGCAATGCCGCGGAGCAAGCGATTCGCGGACTGAACGAAAAAGACCATGGCGGACGTAAGTTGGCCGTCAATGAAGCCCGTCCGCGTGAAGAACGCGGCGGCGGTGGTGACCGTGGCGGCTATGGTCGTCGCTAAGTTTTCCGTGGGATACAGTCACTCGAAAGCCGAAGGGATTCCTAATCCCTTCGGCTTCTTCGTTGGTCTGTAGCCAGAAGATTTGGAAGTGCGGCGTGTTCAATATTTCGCGCAACAGTCGAGCTCTCTTTTGTGATGCTCGTTGAGAC
>CAYSHJ010000623.1:0-3126 GCA_964430385.1 uncultured Planctomycetaceae bacterium | reverse complement strand
CAGGCAGTCCCAGGGAATTGACTGACCCAGAAGGGCGGCTCGATAGCCGCCGATGATGCCTGCCATCGGATTGGCGGCATACACCAGCCGCCAGGAAGGGGGAACCGCATCGAGCGGATAGGCCACGGGACTGACGAACATCCACATCTGAATCAAAAACGGAATGATGTGACGGAAATCGCGATAGGCGACCGAAAGCGAAGCCAGAAGAGTTCCGGCACCCAGGGCGGCCAACGTCGTGGCGAGAACGAGCAACGGCAACAGGCTCACGTTCCAGGTCAGGGCCACGCGGTAGTAAGCCATGATGCCGAGCATGACGACGAACGAAATCGCGAAATCGACCAGGCCAGCCCCGACCGAGGCAAAAGGGATGATCAGTCGCGGAAAATAAACTTTGCTGATCAGCCGCTCGCTCTGGATCAGGCTGTTCCCACTTTGGCTGACGGCACCAGAAAAGAATGTCCAGGGAAGCAGAGCCGCATAGACGAAAATCGGATAGGCCGTCTCAACATGCTGCGCCATGCCACCCAGTCGGCCGAAGAAGATGGTGAAGACCACCATCGTCATGACCGGCTGAATAACAGCCCAGGCGGCTCCCAGCACGGTTTGCTTATAGCGAACTTTGACGTCGCGTGCGGCGAGCGAATACAGCAACTCGCGGAAACGCCACAGTTCGCGAAAATTGATGGCTCGCCAGCCGGACGTCGGCCGGATGATCAACAAGGGAGGTTCAACTGCCGGCTGCGAAGTAACGGGCAGTATCACCGGCGGAAGCCGATCGTCAGCACCAACGGCATGACTTTCGTCAGCCGCCACCAGTGGTGCGATCTCGTCGAGTTGTTCGGTGTTGGGGGGCATTCTGCAATCAAGCTAAGGGGGAAACGTTCGTAGTTCCGCCTTCAGGCGGTGCTTTCAGTCCGCGCCGCCTGAAGGCGGAACTACGAACTCATTCTTGTGTGTACGGCGCGCATCATTAACAACCGAAGATTTCAACGAGAGGCTTTGCCTCAGACAGTGTATCAATCAGCCGGAACGCGCTAGCGTCGGGTTTGTCGGTGTCTTTGTGTCCGAACCGGACGCTAGCGCGTGCCGGCTGGTCAAAGTGAGCCTGATGAATAATCCCGTCTAAGGTTCCCCTCATCGTTGTGGACGGAATGACAAGGGGACTGGCTCGTTGCGACGCTGCGATCTTTAGCAGATCGCAGTGTCGTTCGAGCCAGTCCCCATTTTTCAGCTCTCCGCCATCCGTGTTGAAAGCACTCTGGTGAGCCGCAAGGCGCTAGCCGCGGGTCGATGGAAACAACCCCCGGCTAGCGCCTTGCGGTTCACTGGGCTCAGGCATCAACACAAATGGCGGAGAGCCCATTTCAAGCGAGCTGCTCAGCGAGATCTCAGCGTGGAAATTTCCGCGTGGTTTCCGCGCGCACTCCGTGCTTCTGGGTGCCACGCACTCGACCGCACGGCCACACAATTGACAGTCCGGTCACAGGTCATGAACCGCGTCTGTGAGTGTCATTCCATCCACAGGCCGGTGTACTCTACACCTTGCTCGGGTGATTTCTAGGGAAACCCCCGAAGATGACCACGACGCAAAACGTTGAAGAGCCAACGGTTCGCATGGGAGTGATTATTCGAGCGGGCCGTGTCAGGATTTGCTCGCCACCCACTTGAAAATCTCGGTGCCGAGCTCTTCGGCAACGGCTTGGGAATCGGCATCGGAAGCCTCGATGGGTACCTGCATGAGGACTTTCACCAGTTGGGGCCAGGGCTTTCGAGCCAGTTGAAACTTCTGCATGGCTGTGCGCAGTTCGTCGCGGTTGGAGGCCACGTCCCGGCCAAACTGATACCAGTAGGCGACGACGGCTTGAGCACCGTCACGTTCGATGATCAACAGCCGGTAGCGGCGACCGTCGTTCGCGGTTTTCCAAACGTTCTTGAGAACCGTCCAGCCGGCGTTCTTGCAACAAAGTTCGGGGGGATGCGGGAGCGATAATTCCGCCGTCGAAAACGACGCAAGGTGGACGACGCCGCGGCCTCCCGTATCGTTCTCATAGACGCGGTTGACCATGTTCACGGCACCGAGTTGTTGAAACAGTCTTGGGTCGACTTCGGTGTCCTTGCCTGACCACTGGTCAAGCTGCAAGGGCAGGGCCGCCGTATTGAACTTTGCCGCCTCGGCCGCATTGAGACCAATACCCTGCTTGACTTGTCGGACGACCACTTGTGTCGCAGCGACGCAAAGGGCGGCAATCAGCAATCGGCCGGCGATCGAGTTTGCGAATTTCATGGCATGGCCATCCAGCCCGGTTGCCGGGCGGCAGAGAGTGAATTGTCTTCGCGGGCGGGGTTGCAGGCGGCGATCTGCGTGATCGCGTCCGGCGTCAAGTCAGGTGCGTTGCTCGACTCGCGGCTCGTCAGATTCAGGAGATGCGTTTCAATCTGTTCGAGCAACTCCATCAGGTGGTCAAGATTCTGCCCGACAACTCCCTCGCGTTCGCCGACAATCTTGACATAGCCGATCACCCGACTGTCCGCCAGGAGCGGCAAATCGAGGTGCCAGTGATGCCCTTGGTCGTGCCCGTTCGGACGGTTCCAGCTCGCGTTGTAGCCCTCTCCGAGCGTGGGAAGATTGACGTCCAGCCGGACTTGTACCAATTCGAACTTGATGGCGAATTCCGTCAACGTTTCCCAGAGCAGTTCCCATTGCCGATTTCCCTGCAAACGGACCGCGTCGCCCCAGCCTCTGCCGGAATTCGCATCTCGCGGCACGAAAACTGATCGGAGAAACACCCGGAATCGGGCCAGCGCGAGCAGCAGTTCGGAGTGACCAAAGACTCTGAGCCCAACGAATGTCAGCACGACCGCAATTCCGCAACCGATGCCGATGAGGTCGCGTTTCCACCAGACGCTCAGCAGGGCCGCTGCCGAGGTCAGCATCGCGACGGCGGCGACACAGAAGAGCGTCCAGCGGTGCCCGATCCGCTCGATGAGATGATGGTGCAGATGTGCGCGATCGGTCGTATAAATACTGCGGCCGGTCAGTTTCCTGCGAAGGATGGCCGCGGCCGAGTCGAAGATCGGAAGCGTCCACAGGGCCAGGGGCGCTGCCAGGAGCACGGTCCCCGG
>CAYSHJ010000622.1:0-1912 GCA_964430385.1 uncultured Planctomycetaceae bacterium | reverse complement strand
CTGTACGGGCGGGTACGGCAACGTGTTTTATCTCTCCACGAATGCGAAGGGCTGCAACGTCACGGCGGCTTGGCGATGTCACAAGCGCGGAGCGTTCTTCGCGAATCCGTGCTTCACGCAGATTCATCCGACCTGCATCCCAGTCAGCGGCGATCATCAGTCGAAGCTGACGTTAATGAGCGAAAGCCTTCGCAACGACGGTCGCGTCTGGGTGCCCAAGTCGCCGGGGGACTCGCGATCCGCCAACGAGATTCCCGACAACGACCGTGACTACTTCCTGGAGCGGCGTTACGCGGCATTCGGCAACCTCGTGCCGCGCGACGTCGCCTCGCGAGCGGCCAAGAAAGCGTGCGACGAAGGCTTCGGTGTCGGCGACACAAAGCTGGCCGTTTATCTCGATTTCCGCGACACGCTCAGACGGGACGGAGTGTCGGTCGTGAAAGGGAAGTACAGCAACCTCTTCCAGATGTACGCGAAGATCACTGGCGAAGACCCGTACTCGACGCCGATGCGAATTTACCCCGCCGTCCATTACACGATGGGTGGCTTGTGGGTGGACTACAACCTGCAAAGCACCATTCCCGGCCTGTTTGTGCTCGGCGAGGCGAACTTCTCCGACCACGGAGCCAACCGGCTCGGTGCGTCGGCGTTGATGCAGGGCTTGGCCGACGGCTACTTCGTGAGTCCGTACACGATCGCGCATCACTTCGCGACCTCAGACCTGAAGAAGATCGGCGACGATCATCCCGACGTCCGCGGAACCGTCGAGGCTGCGAAGGCTCGTGTGACGAAACTGCTCAGCATCAATGGTGCGCGCAGCGTGGATTCGTTCCACCGAGCACTCGGCAAGATTATGTGGGAGAAGTGCGGCATGGCTCGCAACGACGCCGGCCTGAAGCAAGCTAAGCAAGAGATTCGCGTCCTCCGCGACGAGTTCTGGAAGAACGTCCGCGTCATGGGCACCGGCGAGTCGTTTAACCAAAACCTCGAACACGCTGGCCGAGTCGCCGACTTCTTGGAGTTCGGCGAATTGCTTGCTCACGACGCGCTGACTCGCCAGGAATCTTGCGGCGGTCACTTCCGCGAAGAACATCAGACTGAAGACAACGAAGCAAAACGCGACGACGAGAACTTTTGTTTCTCATCGGCCTGGGAACACGTTGGCGATGGCCGCGAAGAGACTCTGCACAAAGAACCGCTGACGTTTGAGAACGTGCATCTGACGCAACGTAGCTATCGCGAGTAACTTTGGGAGTGCGGCGGCTTGACGCCGCTTTGGTTTGCGGCGAAGCCGCTTTGTTTTTCCGATCAACAATTCGACCTAGATTCCACCGATCCAAAGAATGCGGCTCCGCCGCAATGAAAAGCGGCGTCAGGCCGCCGCACTCCAGAGGAGCACCCGAGAATGACTGGCCGTGGTTTGAACCTGACTCTGAAGATCTGGCGGCAACCCGGCCCGACCGCTCGCGGCGAGTTCCGAACCTACGAGTTGAAACACATCTCGCCGGACATGTCGTTTTTGGAAATGCTCGACATCCTCAACGAGCAACTCATCCAGCAGGGTGACGAACCAGTCGCCTTCGACCACGACTGCCGCGAGGGCATCTGTGGCACGTGCAGCCTGATGATCAACGGCCAGGCTCACGGTCCCGACCGAGCGACGACGACCTGCCAACTCCACATGCGCCGCTTCCACGACGGCGACACGATCGTCATCGAACCGTGGCGAGCAACCGCGTTCCCGGTGATCCGCGACCTCGCCGTGGACCGTTCCGCCTTCGACCGCATCATCACGGCGGGCGGCTACGTCAGCGTCAACACCGGCAACGCTCAAGACGCCAACTGCCTGCCGATCGCTCGCGACCGCCAAGAGAAGTCAATGGCCGCCGCCGCTTGCATCGGCTGCGGAGCC
>CAYSHJ010000621.1:0-5445 GCA_964430385.1 uncultured Planctomycetaceae bacterium | reverse complement strand
GCGGTCAGGACGTTTGATCGCGGAGCGATCAACGACACTGGAGTCCGCGAAACTTTGCGGCCCTGCTGATGCGGCGAGGTAGCCGAGCGCGGCTCCCGCCGTCAGCACGGCCACGGTAAACAGTTGCCTTGGTAATCTCATTGATGCTTCCTTTCAAATGGAGTCAAACATTCGTGGCCGACACAGCTTGCGTCGGTTCCGCCTATGGCGGACGGACGCACGCTGCGTCCGCTATGTTAGGAACGAGGTCGCAATAACTTCCCGAAGTGAATCAGGCTGCTATGAGCCGCAGGGCACTAGCCCCGGTTCGGATGACGCAAACCGGGGCTAGCGCCCTGCGGCTGATCGGGAATTTATTGCGACCTCGTTCCTTACGGGGACTTCACACAACGAAACCCGGCGTGGGACATGCCCGTATCGGGCGACAATCCGTGCCGAGCACTCGGCCGATAACGCGAACAATACTGATCGTTGCACAAAAACGAACCGCCGCGCTGTGCTCGGCTGGCGGATCGAGGATTGCGAGGATCGAAGCTCTTCTCACCGAGCGGGTTGGCGATCACGTCCTTTCCGGCTCGTTGAGAATACGCGTCGCGGTCATAGGCATCGGCGCACCATTCCCACACGTTGCCCGCCATGTCGAACAAGCCGAAGCCGTTCGCCTTAAACGATCGCACGGGAGCTGTGCGAATAAAGCCGTCGGCCTTCAAGTTCGTGTGCGGAAACTCTCCCTGCCAGATGTTGGCGAAGACTCGCGAATCGCTCGGAGCGTCATCGCCCCAAACATACGGCTTGTCGATCAACCCGCCGCGCGCCGCGAATTCCCACTCGGCCTCGGTCGGTAATCGTTTGCCGGCCCACTTCGCGAACGCGACCGCATCATCCCACGAGACATGCACGACCGGATGATGTTCGCGACCATCGAGATTGCTCTCCGGCCCTTCGGGATGTTTCCAATTTGCGCCGGGAGTCCACTTCCACCACTGCGAGAAATCTTTGAGGTCCACCGCTCCGTCAGTCATCGTGAAGACGAGCGACCCCGGCACCAGGCTTTCCTTCGATGGTGCCGGCGTCCCCGGAGGCAACTGTGCGAGGATCTCATCGGCCGACGGAGCTTTCTCTGCCGTCGTGAGGTACCCGGTCGCCTTGACGAAAGTTGCGAATTGCGTGTTCGTCACTTCGGTCTCGTCGATCCAGAACCCATCGACACGGACTCGATGCGCCGGCTTTTCGTCCGGCCAGCCGAGTTCCGCATCGGTTCCCATCGTGAACTCACCACCGGTCATCCAAACCATGCCGGACACCGTCGCCACAGGCGGCTTACCCGTCCGCCGTCTCGCTTCCGTTTCGCGAGAGTGATTCTGAGTTCGCTGCGTGTTCCACGCCTTTGTGGCGGCAAACACAACGGCAAATGCCGCCAAGCCTGCACCAATCGTCAAGAGGTTGTTCTTCATGATGTGCGTCGGTAACGTCCAATTCCAGAGGGCATGTCATCATCACGTCTGCTCATAAAACCGGCCCGAGCATTGCAATGATGTTGTTCCACAGTTGGCGAGTCATGGGCCAGTCCTCCACTATTTCGGCCGTTACGGCGTGGGATCGACTCAGGTAGTCGTCCTGACGTCGGCGCATTTCGGAGGTCAATGCCGGATCGTAGATCAAGATATTGTTCTCGTAATTTAACTCGAAACTTCGGCGGTCCATGTTCGCGGAGCCGATCAAGGTGACTTCGCCATCCAAGGTTAATGATTTTGGTGTGCAGCAATCCGCCTTCGTATTCGAAGATTCGGACTCCCGCAGCGAGCAGTTCTCCGTAGTCTCCCTGTCGTCTCCCCGTAGTCGCTGCGACTTGCCGCACCGACGATCCATGAGTTGTTGCGCGCCGGAAAGCCGTCAGCATGTGGTCTTCTCATCGTAATTTGATGTCTCACCATGCCGGCGAGCGCCAGAAATGGCTTGCTTCCCGAAGTCCGGTCGTGAGCCAGAATTGTGTGTCACGTTTGTGGTTGCGTTGCGTTCGCTAAACGAGTATTTGAACTCCGTTGCAGGCTGTCCTGGTTTCCGAGCCAGACGAACAGTAGACCAACCTGCTCCACAGTAAGAAAGCCTCCGAGTCGTCGCATCGTACATCCAGCCATCTCGGAATCGAGGCCACCACTTGCCAACCCGGAGGTGGTGCTGATTCAGCGGCGGCTCATACTTTGGAACTTTCATGATCGGCCGGATTTCTCGCATCCTGTTTCGCATGAGATACGTTGTTTGGCTGGTCGTTCTGTCACTGACCGTCGTCTCTTGGTGGCTGATTCCTCCCGTCGAATTCGATCAGACAATCGAGGGATTCTTCCCACCCGACGATCCGGCCCTGCTGAGCTACGAGCGATCCAAGCGGGCCTTCGGCGGCGATCAGATTATCTTCGTCGCGTACGACGACCCCGATCTTTGGACTGAGGCGGGAATGGACCGGGTCCGCAGTCTGGCGGGACGAATCACTGACGAGGTGCCGGACATCGACCGAGTCGATGCCATCGATCAGATGCCGGTGCCGTGGATGGTGGATGAGGCCGTCGGGGCGGCAATCTCGAACCGGTTCTCGCTGGCGGGCATCTTTCGAATGGTTGCGGGCCGTACGACGGTGAAAATGCTGGTTCAATCCGTCGCCGATGATCCGGAGCGACGCGACACCATGCGTCAGCGGATCTGTTCACACCCGCTGTTCAACGGACTGCTGGTCGATGCCGCGGGCCGAACGACCGCGATCATCGTGCGGCTCAAGGCAGCGGCCGACGCCGATCACCGCGCGGCGGTCCTCGCGCTGCGCCGCATTTCGGATGAGTTTGCAAAGAACCAAAAACTGGAACGTGTCGCCGTGGCCGGTCCGCCGGTCCTGGTGGTCGATGGATTCATCAGCCTCGACAGGGACAACGAAACGTTGGGACTCGTGGCGATGGCGCTCATGACGCTGACGATGCTGATCGCCGTGCGGAACCCGGCGTGGGCACTTCTGTCGCTCATCGCCGGCTGGTCGACCTGGGAGATGACCCGGATCTTCATCACAGTTTTCCATCTCAAACTGTCGTTGTCTGCGGGACCGATCATCGCCCAGACCGTCGTACTCTGCATGCCCGCCGCCAGCCATCTCGCCGTTCGATTTTTTGCGACACTCCACGAGGGACTCGGACGCCACGAAGCCGCACATCGCACGCTGCACGTCATGTTCACTCCCGTCGCGTGGTGTGCCGCGGCCTCGGCGTCCGGATATCTGGCGACTTGGGTGGCCACGACTGTTCAACCCGTCGCTCATCTTGGAATCACCTTGTTCGCCTGCAACTTGATGGCCGGCGTGCTGGTTTGGAGCCTGGCCGCGGGTGCCATGACGACTCAATTCCGACGCGGTCAAGTCGGTACAAGGAACGTCGAACAGGGCACGGCGACCGTGGCCGAAGGTGTCGGAAGACTGACGGGATGGGTGCTGGCTCACCCCGGAATCACGCTCGTATTGTTTGTCGTTCCGGCGCTGTTCGCCACGGTCGGCAACGTCTGGCTTGAATTCGAGTCGAACTACATCAACGTCCACAAACCTCACTCGCGCGTCGCGCGAGACTACCGCTTCATCGAAAGCCGCATGGGCGGAATCGGCCTGGTCGAACTCATCTTTCCCGCCCCGTTGGCAGTAACACCGGAATGGCTGGATCGTCTCAGCCAAACATCCGCGCACCTGCGCGAAGCAAACCCGGACTTGGTCGCGGGAATCGTGTCGCTGGCCGACCTGCTCAGCTCGCCGATGGATGCCAGCAATGACGAACGCAAAAAGTTTGTGGAGATGAAAATTCAAACCCTCAGCCAGCCGAAGTACTCACACTTTCTTGACAATCTCTGGGAGCGAGACGAGGAAGACGAATCGAAGGGTCAAGTCCGCATTCTGCTGCGAGTTCAGGAGAGTACCCAACCGAAACTCAAGGAAGAGTGCTTTGCGAAACTGATCGACATCACCCGCCGCGAACTGTCCGATCAGGCGTTCATCACCGGCCTGTCGCACCTGATGACGCAGATCACGCATGCCGTCGTCAGTACCTCCTTCTACGCAACGATCTGGTCTGGCGTGATGAGCGTCGCGATGCTCTGGGCTTCGCTGCGCCATCTGCGGCTGGCTCTGCTGGCGTTTGCCCCCACGTTCCTCTCGGTCGGTCTGGTGCTTGGAATCATGGGTTGGCTGGGGTTGAAGATCGACATGTCGACCGCGCTTGTGGCGGGCGTCGCCATCGGTCTGTCCGTTGATGACGCGGTTCATTGCCTGCTCCGTTGGCAGCAGGAGTTGCGCGCCGGGCGCCCGGCTCGCGAGGCACTCACCGTCGCCTACGCCGGCACGGGACCGGGCGTCGTGCTTTCGAGTTCCGCAGTCAGCCTCGGATTCCTGGCGATGCTCTTCAGCGAGTTCGTCCCGATGTCGAGTTTCGGCTGGCTGGTCGCGGTCGCCACAGCCGGAGGCAGCCTCGGCAACCTGGTCGTCATTCCCGCCGTACTCGCGCTGACCGTTCACCGGAATCGTTGACCGCTTTTCCTCCGCACGGCCTGATGGTAAGTGTCCGGCGAACCACATGGCGTTGTGGCGTCACGCCGTTGATGCTCGTCGGCGCGGCACGCCGGCCGCTTCGAGCAGCGTCGGCATGATGTCGATCGCCGAGCAGGTCCGGTGTCGGCTCGATGACGATCCCCACCAGCCCCAATTTCTCGATGGGGATGTCGTAGTACCCTTTCGCGTTCAATTCCCATGACGTGCGGGGCGTGGGTGGCGTCGAGCGCAAACCCTTTCGGGTAGTCGGCGCGAAGCCGGTCGTTGGCCGCCTTCGCGCGGTCCAGCATGACTTCATCTGGAGCGAGCAGGTTGTCAATCGCCGTCACTCCGGGAACAACCTGCGTTCCTTGCCCTAGGTTGTTCTGCATGAGGTGAGTCGGCAATCCCAGGTCGCGCGTTTGATGATGCTTCAATCGTGACCAGCAATGCACTCCGCCGCCTGACTCAGAGAGAGGGTCATCATCGCGTCTTCTCACAAGACCGGCCCGAGCATCGCAATGATGTTGTTCCACAGTTGGCGAGTCATGGGCCAGTCCTCCACCATTTCGACCGTTACGGCGTGGGATCGAGTCAGGTAGTCGTCCTGACGTCGACGCATTTCGGCGGTCAATGCCGGATCGTAGAGGAGGATGTTGTTCTCGTAATTCAGCTCAAAGCTTCGGCGGTCCATGTTCGCGGAACCGATCAAGGTGACTTCGCCATCCAGCGTTAACGATTTGGTGTGCAGCAATCCCCCATCGTATTCAAAGATTCGGACTCCCGCAGCGAGCAGTTCGCCGTAGTAGCTGCGACTTGCCGCGCCGACGATCCATGAATCATTCCGCGCCGGAAAGATGATCGTTGTGGCAACTCCTCGGCGGGCACTGGCGCAA
>CAYSHJ010000620.1:0-4159 GCA_964430385.1 uncultured Planctomycetaceae bacterium | reverse complement strand
ACATTCGTCGCGTCCCACACGATGTGATTTTGACAGCACCGTTGAAACCAAAATGTCGAAATGCCAACTGATCGTTTGCCAACTTCGCTGTTCCAGCAAAAAAATCCTGGCGCGAACGCTTCGTTGCCAATCTCGATCCAGCCGGCGGGATCAATGAGGAACGCGAACAAGTCTTGTTCCCCGCAATACAACCCCGTCGCACCGGTCATGGCAGTCTGCGGCGGCGAGAATTCGCCGGCGCATTCGGCCACCGTCTCCAGCAGTTCGCTGTTCCACAACCGCGAGTAGGCGGTTCCGTGGATCGACCGAATGCTTGGCCCGGTCGTCAGAATCTGCATCGGCTTTGCTCCGTTCGGGAGCGTCTCTCGCAGTACCGCTCGCGCCGTGTCGGGGGAGAGTCGATTGACGGTCTCCTTAGCGACTCCGGACAAGCGGCAGATTTGCGAGAAGCTCCAGTCGTTGAGCAAGAATTCGCCGTCATCGCCAGCGGCGAACGAGAGTTCCCCGCCGACGACAACCGGTTGCAGGTGTGCTGGCAAATGCCAACGGTCCTGCGATTCCCGATGCTCATTGCGACAATGCTGGATCAGGGACTCGACCGACGAGAAACACTCGTCCGGTCTGCGTCGAAACAATTCGTCATGTGCCTGTGACAACGTACTCATGGGGGCCTCCGATAGTGAAAAGGAACGATTCTCAGGTGCAATCTGCTCGAACATCGAACAGACCACCCCGATCGTGGCCGCGAATGCCAAACGGCGCAATTGCCTTCACGGTGACGAGCCAACAATCGCTCGTGCTCGTCAAGTCAATTTGCTCGGTGACACTCGGAGTCAAAAGAGTTCGCGTTGCACTGTCGGACGTGGTGGCAATGTCTTTGGCAAAACCTCCGCCTGGGGACCACTCATCGGTTTTGCCTTCGCTTCCGCGTTGTGTGCTTCCGGCGGTGCGTCGCCGGGCAAAATCCACTCTTTCTCCCAAAACCAGACTTTTTCGGCTCCGATTGGCCAAACGCGCACAGCGATGTAGTCCGGCCCAAGTCGGTTTAGAAATCGCTGCAAACGACGGCGAGTGGTGAGTGCGATCTCGCGCCGGACGAATGCAATTTGACGCTCCGCTCCTCGCTCAATGAGGAAATCGAAGATGATCGGACACTGCTCCAGACAGCCAAGGAATTCAATGTCCTTCACGCTTTGGAAGCGAACGCCTGCCAAGTGCAAGTGGCTCGCGAAACGTTCGACGACGTGGGCACGCTTCTTATCTGCGGGAACGTAGTCCTTCGCCGCGGCGTCGGTGTTCGCTTCGATGTACTTGAGTCGCTGAAGTCGAGTCCGGGGAAGTTCGGATGCCATCGGCGGTGCGGCATCGTCAGCCGCGATAGCAGTGTTTCCGAAAAGCGAGACGGCGTATCGTCGGACGTCGTCGGTGAGATGGACAATCGTCTGCTTACCCGTGACGTCGATCGCGAGGAGTTCCTCAGTTGCGTCCCGCACTCGTTGCACACCAAACCGCTTCATCAGCGGAATGACCAAGTCGCGACCGTCTTCGATCTCCCACGCTTCAGTGCCGATGGCTCGAACGACCGCTGTGTACTCCGGGCGGTTGTAGATGTGGTTGAGCAAATCGAGCCTGACTTTCGGCTTCCGCGACGGTTTCGACGCGTCGATTTCTTTCGGCTCACTGGAATTGGATTCCTCTTCCATTGGGCCGAGCGTGCCAGAGAGCAGAGCAATCTAGCAAGCTGAAAGGATTGTCAATGTTGCCCCGGAACATCGTCGGGTGGCGGGACGATCCATGTGCATCCTTTGGCAAAGGTTTTTTTCACGGAGTCGGTCTTGTTGCCAAATACCAATGCGTGCGCGGGCTCTTCAAAAAGTGGATCGCGCTGTACTCCCTGTTGCTTTGACCGAGCTAGGCCGGCAGTGATTTGGGCCAGGGCGAAACCGTCGTGGCCCTGCAGAACGTGGGCGGAACCACGACCGGATGCCGTCACGAGGTCAGCCAATACAACGGACATGGGATGGCCGTCGTCATCATCATCGAATGCTGCCTTCGATGGACGGAGTCTTCCGATGTTCCCGTCGAAGATGAAGTGCCAAGGTGGAATTCGACGCCAGAGGTGCGCGTCGTTGGCAATGGTGAGGTCGTCCGTGTACGCGGTCGGCTCCATGACTTCCTCGTTCATCCACCACGGACTGGTTCACGACAGCCGCTCGATGTATCGGACAATCTCCGTGAGATCGGAGCCAATGTCCGACTCCAATTCGGTTCTGCGCGGGGTGTCTTCTGCGACGACATGGAAGCGACCGGGGCCGAGAACCTCGATTTCCAAGTCGATGCCGTGTCTGTGCCATTCGAGAAGCACTGTTCCGCGATTGGTGGGTACGACGGCGGGAGTCGGCGAGTTGTCCCGCATCATGTCCAGCAGCAATTGCACGGCCGCCAGAAGGCAAGCGCGTCGCACGGGAGCGGATCGATACGAGTTCCAATTCGGCGGCAGCGTCGCCAGTTCGTCGAGCTTCGCGACGACCGCCGGCAGCCAAGCCGGTATGGGAACTTCGCAGGTCAGCACCAATTCGCCGTCGAGGAATGGCAGAAAAATTCGACGTGGCGTAGCGCGATAGCCGACCAGCGATAGAAGTGTTGGGGAAACCGTGCTCGTGTCCCCGGTCTCCCAATCATCGTCGGTGATCCGCTCACGAAGCGACCGTCGTTCAAGTATGTCAGGCATCCTTGCGTCCCCAAAGTTTGTGCATTTGTGGAGTTGTCATCGAGGCAAACGCCCGGACGATGACTTCCCGTCCGTGATCAAGGCAACCAAGCACGTCTTCAATTTGTTCCCCGGCCGGTCGGGAGCGGGCCGTCAGCGTCAAAACAAACATCGGCTGACTATCGGCACGCCGGAATACGGGCTGGACCGAGGCATGTAGCCGACCGATTGGCTTCTGGTTGTCGTCCCGCAGGACGTAGCGCATCGCCAAACGAACGTCTTCGGGTTCGCCCAACCGATCATCGCTGTAGTTGGTCTGAAACACGGTCAGAACTTGGCTGAGTTGACCGTGAGTCGTCCAGCCTTCACCGGCCACGATGTGGTTCACGTAGGTGACTTCGCATTGGTTCGGCAGGATCGGTCCACATTCTTCCCGCGTCAGGACCGACTGAAACGCTTGCAATTCGGACTGAAATGTTTCGCGGAGTCGTTCGTAGCGCGGGTATTCGCCACCTTCTTCGGCTTTTCTCCAGTTGTGTATGAACCGCTCTTGTTGCACTTGAATGAGTTCCGTGCCGGCCGCATTCACGAACCAGACGCGAGGGACGGGCAGCGTTTCGAGCATCTGCATCCGCACTTCCGGAGCCGACGTTCGTGGAATTCCGAAACGCTCAATCACGGAATCGAGCGGCGCATATTCCTCGGTCACGGGAAAGCGTTGGCGAAACTCGCTCCACAGCAGCCCAATTTGGGCTGTGCGCAACTTCTCCAGCGGCTCGAACTGAACTGAAAGAGCCACCTCAGCTAGCGGCGGATTCGTGAAGTCAGGCAGTTTTCGGGTCATTGCTTGCAATCAATGAAATCACACATCTCAGAATGTCCGTGCGTAGCGGCATCGTAATTGATTCAGTTGGTATCGGCTACACGGTCAACGGCTCACATTCCGGCGTTTTCCCTGTCCCCGTTGTTCGTTCCCGCTCGCTCATTACAGGCACCGATTCTCGTGCGTGGGGACGTGGCGTCGGGATATTTTCTTGTCCGATCGAAATAAGTTGATATGATCGCCACACCAATTTAACTCCGCATTGATTGCGTCTGAGGACAAGTCTCGTCGGTGACTCGCCGGTGTTTGAAGTCCTCACAGTCTCTTTGCGTTCGGGAGTCTACGGCATGCAACTCACCACTTGGTTGGGAAGTTTGGCTGGCCGAGCGTCGCCGCCACCGCGACGTTGCTGCTTGGACCCGAAAACCGGGGGTGCCGATCGACGGAATCGGGGGGTGGTCGGCGAGACATTTGAGGACGGCCGCTTGGTGGCCAATATTGCTTGGGCTGTGGATGTGTGCGACTGCGGGAGCGCCGGTGTCACTCGAACTGCCGACGCCGCGACCACTGACAACGTCCGGCGCAACTCGCGGCCATCGGTCCATCGTGCCGGCCGGCATGCCGTC
>CAYSHJ010000619.1:0-1581 GCA_964430385.1 uncultured Planctomycetaceae bacterium | reverse complement strand
CATCAAACACGTCTTTGAACAGAAGTCGGTGACGCAGGAATATCCAGAGGTGAAACCGAACCTGCCGCTGAATTATCGTGGCGTGCATCGGCTGAATCGAGATGAACAAGGTCGCGTGCGGTGCGTCGCGTGTTTCATGTGCGCAACGGCGTGTCCGGCTCATTGCATCTCGATCATCGCCGAAGAGGCTCCGCCGGATTGGCCGGATCGAGATAAGCGTCCACAGAGCTTTGTGCTCGACCAACTACGTTGCATCTATTGCGGCATGTGTGAAGAGGCCTGCCCGTGCGACGCCATCGAGTTGACCAGCATCTACGACCTGACGGGATCGAGTCGTGAGCAGATGCTGTTTGACAAGGAGAAGCTGCTGAGCATCTACGATCAGACGAAGGACTCCGGCAAAGATCCGATTCGCACGCACGGCGGCCGGCTGGGATGTGCGTCGGAGATCGAATTGAAGCCATTGAGTTCCACATCGCCGAAGCCGCCCGAGGCACCTCGGGTGAAAAAATAGTCCTCCCGCGAGACGGGCCGCGAGATGGTCAATCACGAATGGGCCTGGTGGCTGGGCGCCGTGTCCGCGGTCACGTTTGTCGGCAGCTTGGTGGTGCTGCCGATTCTGCTGGCAGCGACTCCCGCGGACTATTTCGTTCGCCCGGAACACCATCCTAAAAGTTGGACCGGGCGTCATCCGTTACTGCGGTGGACGCTGTTTTTCTGCAAAAATGTGCTGGGAGTGGTTCTTGTCTTGGCTGGGTTAATCATGATCGTGGGGCCTGGCCAGGGCGTCCTCACTGTGCTGTTGGGGATCTCACTGCTCGACGTTCCCGGCAAGCGAGGATTCGAATTGTGGCTTGTTCGCCGGCCGCATGTGCTGGGAACGATCAATTGGATTCGGCGCCGCGCGAAACATCCTCCGTTACAGATGCCGCAACACGAGATCCCGCCACACCACCCGTAACAACGGCGCTCAGGCTTCTTGGCGACGAATCTGCCTGGCGAAACGAGTCAGGCCGTGGCGGTCGAGGTGATCGTAAATGCTCCAGCGCTTGTGGTTCTCATCCAGACCGTTGAGCACACCGAAAAGTACGGCTCCGATCGTGATGCAGGCGACTTCAACGACTCGCCGGGGAAGTCGGAACGGTTTCAGGTCGGCGAAGAGTTCCTCGCGGCTGCAGTATTCGCCGAACTTCTGGCCTTGATACAGCAATTCGATGCCGGCGAAGTCGCGGCTCCATTCGTAGTCGAACGGGCCGTAGTCGCGGCGGCGGTGCGTGACCCAGAAGCGAGAACCATCGAAGGTGATACCGTGTGGGGCCATTGCTAGGAGTTAGGGGTTAGGAGTTAGGGGTTAGGGTTCGAATGCCAAACGCCGGAAGGGCCTTCGCGATGCCGACAATCGTTAAAGTCGGCAAAGTCGTAGCGTCGAAACCAATGAAAGTCTGTGAGAGTTGTTCTCGCGTCGTCGGCGTTGGCTGCGCTGGCAAAGGTGACGTGGGAACGGCGACTCGCGGAGGTTCTTTGGGGGCGTGCAATGACTGGTCCTCCGGTGTTTCTCCGGCGAAAGCTGCGGCTCGGCCT
>CAYSHJ010000618.1:0-6174 GCA_964430385.1 uncultured Planctomycetaceae bacterium | reverse complement strand
CTCACCAGCGGAGTCGCTCCGCCTATCGCCGTCACGTCCAACAGCGTGACGTTTACCAACGTGCCGCCTTGAACCAAGTTGTTCAACGTGACCGTGAACAGCAACCCGACACCTTCCACCGCCGTCACGTTCTCCACCGTCACTCCCGCGCTGTCGTTGTCCGTGATCGTGCCCGTCGCCGTGTCGGTGTCAGTCACCAGCAGGTTGTCCGCGTTCAGGCTGACCGTGAAGGTCTCGCCGTCTTCCAGAACCGCATCGCCCAGGGTGGCGACCGTGAACTGCTGGGTCTCGCCCGCCGTGCCAGCAAAGCTCAGCGCGGCCACCACGTTGTCGTAGTCTTCGGGACTCACCAGCGGAGTCGCTCCGCCTATCGCCGTCACGTCCGACAGCGTCACATTCACCAGCGTGCCACCCGGCACCGCGGAATTCAAGGTGATGGTGAACAGCAGGCCACCCCCTTCCACCGCCGCGACATTCTCCACCGTCACCGCCCCGATGACCGTCAGCGTGAAGGAATCCGACGACGCGCCGCCGTCCGCGTCGGTCACGGTCACGGTAATCGTGGCTGTCCCGCTCTGGTTCGGTGCCGGAGTAATCGTCACCGTGCGGTTGGTGCCGCTACCGCCAAACGCGATGTTGCCGTCGGGCACTAACGACACATTCGACGAACTTCCGGTGACCGTCAGTAATCCGGCCGCCGTCTCCACGTCCCCGACCGTGAAGCTGATTGCGGCGGTTGGCGTGTTTTCGTTCGCGGTTTGGTTCGCGATGTCGGTGATCGTCGGCGGAGCATTCGGTACCCCAATTTGCACAGTGGCACTTCCGTAGGACGTCTGTGCGCGCAGGTCGCCCTCGGGGACACCGAAGACTTGGTTTTCGGAGTTGACGCCCTCACCGACCCTCGTCGTCACAGTCAGCGTACCAGACGTCGCCGTGGTGACGGTCGCCTCAAGCGAGAACACCAATTACGGATCGCGGTTCGCGGGGCGCGTAGACTCCAATCCGCCAACCTCGTCGACCAAACCCGCGCCGTCCTGGACCGTCCCGGTCACGAAATCGTTGAACGCGTGAGTGATGTTGGTCACATTAATCAGGTCGGTGTCATAGACCACGTCAACAAAGGCACTGAGCACTCCCACGTCGGCTCCTGTCGTGCGGCAGTCCTGCGCAAAGACATTGATGCGAAAGATCGAGCCAGGTGCGAGCTGAGTAACCGGGTTGTTGCTCGTGTCCGCGAAGCCGACCGTGATGGCGATCGGGTCGTTCGAGGTACTCAGGCATAGCCGTTGTTCGAGGGCTTCCGCCACGTGCCCCGGGCACGCTCGGCGACGGGGACGTGGGCCTGCCTGCAAAGACATACGGTGAGAATCCCACAAAGACGTGATCAGCATCGGAGTTGCCTTTCCACAGAAGTTGGTCTTGTTCTTACCGGATCAACGACAGACCCGCATCAATTCGGCCGAAGAACTCGTCAATTCCCTCCGTGTCCGGGTCGCCTCCAAAGGAAGATTTGAATGTGTCGGCTCGCGCGGCGGCCATTGAAGTTTGAGTGTAGCCGCCCGCGAGCGGTGTGTCGTCATCCTCCGGTGATGCGTCGACGAACCAGCCGTAACCGGCGGCGTCTTGGTCGATCCAGATTACATTTGACGCGGCTAAACCGATGTAAGAACCGAGAAGATCAGCAACACGAATCTCGGTCGTGTTCAACCTCCTTGCTTGCTTGCTTGCCATCCAATCCGATGCCAACCCAGCGCGAGCTAGCTTCTTCAACCAGCGGCGTGAGCGAATCTTGGCTTAGGGAAGAAGTTGCTACGCTGCCACTAATGGGACTGACAGCACTTAGGGCCTCCGCCCGATTAGGCATCAGATTGCTCAGACTGAGGGATGCTCTGGCTGCACGTATGGGGTTGTGGACGATGGTGTAATTACCCGAGCCGTCCGGGGTGAAAACCAGTAGGTCGTTGTCGGGCAATTCGTCCAGAGTGCTCAGGCCAGCAGCATCCAGAATTCCGGCGTTCGTGGTGATGCCAATGTCCGGCTTGTTGGCGATATTGCCCAGGTTGGGGGCGGCTACAGCACCGCCTCGTGCAAGCCCGATCGTCGCGCTGCCGTCGGGCATGGAATCCATGTTTCCGTAGCGTACCTGTATGGTTCCACTGGACAAGAAAGCGATTTGGAAGCTCGCTTTTCGCGATGTGTCGCTGTAGTAGGGCAAGTCCTCCCAGGTGACGGCACGCACGCCGTCGCCGTCGAATAGGCCAATGCGACCGCCCGAGGGTGGATATAAATCATCGAAGAACGGATACGCCGCGATTTCGTTGCCGCTGGGTAGCCCATAGTTCGTGTAAGTGCCGCGGATCGTGTCGACTTCAAATTCTACGATACCGTTCGATGTCACAAACATGGGACCGGTCACAGGTTGTCCGAAGAACTCGAACGAGAACGGCATCGGGGCGACCGCAACGGAAACGTCATCTTGGCTGATGAAGATGTCGGTGCCGAACGGCAGGAACTCCGCCGAACCCTCGAACTCGACCACCGTGAAGTTGCTGACAAGGATGCCCGTTCCCAGGGGATTGCCGACCCGATCCGCGATTCCGTCACGCTGGATGCGAGTCTGGTACAGTCCGGCAGAGAGTGGATTCGTCGTCATCTGCAACAAGCGGTCCCCATCGCGGAGCTGCAGCGCCACCTCCAGGACTTGATCATTGTCATCACCGAAGACGTCGCCGGGGCCAGCCGCGACGAGTTGGAAGTTGTCGCCAGTTACGCCACTGGCTGCGATGGCCTCCGAGAAACGGACTCGTACCGTGCGCTGGCCCTGGAAGCGGCGAGTTCCATCCGCCGGATCAATGCTGACGATCGTCGGTGGAAACGTGTCCGGAACCAGGCCGATGTTAAGACTGTTGGATTGGCTGTTGCCCCCCGTATCGGTTGCCCGGACCTGGAGGACGACAGAATTCACGCCTGGCGTAATGTTGGGAGCCACGGCGAAAAAGTCGAACGGGAAGGACACATCGTTGCGGACCACTTGGCCGTTGACCAGCAACTCGACGTTGCGCACCTGGACATCATCGCGGACGACCGCCCCAATCGGTATGGTGGTGCCCTCCAACACCTGGATCCCGTCGGTGCTGGGATCGGCGTCAACCGCCGAAGTCGTGATGGTGACTGTCGGCGCTTGCCGCAGGGTGTCGAATGACCTGTAGTTCACGACCTCCAGGCCGCTGTCGGTCGCGACGTAGGCGATGCCGCGGCTCACTGCCACGTCGCGGACGCCACCAGAAATCGGGAACTGGGTGAGAAGATTGCCGGTATCGCTTGTGTTAGTGACGTCGTAAACCTGGATGAAGTTATTCCCATCCGGCGCGAGCAACCCCAGCCCGGATCCGTTCAACGCAATCCGGCGCGCGGTGAAGAAATTGTCCGCACCATGAATCAGCGTGGGGCTGGCAGGATTGCTGACATCGATCGTTCGCAAGCCACTTCCGGCCAGCCAAGCCACCCCGTTGCCCACGAACACGCCGACGTCGGACGAGGCCACGGATTCGTTGACCTGGCCCTGGATCGCTGCCGCCCCTTCATTGGCGATATCAATGACCGAGAAGGTATCACTGCCGCTGACGTATGCGTAGAGCGTAGTTCCCTCGCGCGCCAATCCGGTCACCTCGCCCGATCCAGGCAGGAATAACGTCTGCACGACGTCGCCTGTCAGGAGGTCGACAACGCGCAGGAAGGTTCCGCTCGTGGCGTAGGCCAGCCCGTTCGCGACCTCGACGTGCGTGGCGCCGACCGCGACGCTGCGACGCACCTGCGGCATCATGGAGTCGGAGAAATCGACCAGTTCGAGTGTCGAGCCCGTTGCCACGGCGGCAATCTGCAGATTTGGATCGACGCCCACATCGGTCGCGCTGCCCGGCAAATCGATTTGCCCCAGCACGATCGGATTATTGAACTGAGTGCCATCCACGATCACCATGCCGTGGTTGCCAGTGGCGATGTAAATCCGATCTCCCTCGACGGCAATTGCTGCGGCCGTACCCGGCAACGGGAGATTCGAAATGACACCGGTGGGGAAGCCACGGTTGTCGAGGGGGTTGAGGCCCTGAGTAATCTCGGCCGAGTCCGAGACGCCATCGCCATCTGTATCCGCACTGTCGAACAGTGTCCCGATGGCCAGCTCGCCGACGTCCGGCAGGCCGTCACCGTCACTGTCGAACCCGCCGAAATCGTTCAGCGACAGGACTGACGTCGAGCCATCGAACTGGAAGGTGCTCCCACTCGGGCCGCTCATCCCATAGATTGAGGTGGAGGAATTGATGGATGGGGCGTAGAAGACGGCGCGGTAAGTACGGTTCGGCGGCAGGACAACGTTCCTCAGCTCCTCACCGAAGGGGACGCTGCCCGACACCTCCACGCCGTTCGCCACGAAATAGCGATAAAAGATGTTCGGTTGGGTGCCGAAGCCGGGAGCTGTGGACACGGGCACTCCAGCGGCGGCAGCAGTGGCCTCGCTCATCTCCCCGGCGACGGCGAAAGTCGAGAGGCTCCCGCGTAAGCGCTGGGGAATGACCGCGGGTTGGTCGAACGGTACCTCGACCGTGACCGACACAGGGAACCAGTGCGCGGATCCACAGAGCTGCAGGTGACGCATCAGCGAATTGAGGGATCTCCCCGTGAAGTATTGCCAGTATTCTTGGGGGAGGTCTTCGACGCCGAATCCGTAGGTATCGCGGTAGGTGTAAGTGAGCGTCCCGACGTAACGCCCCCCTTGGACGTCGATACTGCCCCTCAAGTCGACACCTTGCGTGCCGTGAATCCCATGGCTCAGGTCCGGCGGGTCGGAAAACACGATCCGGCCCTTGAAGCGGTCCAGCGGCACGGCCACATCTCCGTGGTGCCACCGGCGGCGATAATTCGGTCAAGTTCCATCCGCACAAAGTCCTGAACGCCGTGTTTCCCGTCGACGCCGACGTTCTGCTCAATGAAAGCCTGGTTGGCTTTGACCAAATTCGAGACCGGCGACCCGTTCGGGTAGTCACGTGGGGTGCCCGAGTTGTCAAGGAAGTGCGTGAGGTGATCCGCACCCAGTTGGGAACCGCGCTCTAACAACTTGATCTTCGCGTAATCGCCGCCTGCTCCGGCGATCGCCAAATAACCGAGCCCCAATGCCGCGCACTTCAGTTTGGTCAGAACAGTCGCCTCGTCTTGGTCAGTGGCATCTTTGCCCGGTTTGGGAACCGGCAGCGAGCCGCTCGCTGTGAAGTGCCAGCCGGGTGCCCGAATCACACCCCCATCCGAAACGATCATCTGCCCGTCGGCGGTGACGGTACCCGTACCAACAACGTCCCATCGACCCGCGTCGTGATTGAACGACCAGATCAGAGCCTGCTCACCGGGGGCCAGCCCTTCAAGGTTTGGGAAAGTGACTGGCGCCGGAATGTCAAAATTGGTCGCCCCTAGGGCTTGAATAGAGATCACCAATTTCGGGTTCACGTTGAGCGGAAGCGGCGCAGGGATCCGATCCGCCGGTACCGGGATGATCACCGCTTGCGTAGCCGGTATGCCGAACTCGTCGATCGCCGAATTGCGACCGAATGTGACCTTCACCCGGTCCCACATGGCTGGGTCCATGTCCGGAAACATGGCGACTAATTCGGCCTTGCCGGCTGTGCCGAAGCCAACGTCGGTCGCCTCCATCGGCGATAGCGGCTGGATGTCGCCTGCGGCCATGAGCGGAAGGAAGATGTTAAAGGGTACGCCGCCCATGTTTAGTTGCGTCATCTGGCCGGGTACGCTGTGGAAAGCCTTGCCGACCGACGGGTACATCGTGCCGGCCGGAGCATTGATCGCGGTCGTGCCGTCGATATGCACGAAGAACTCCGGCGCGGGCATGTCGCGCAGTTCAAAACGTCCGCTCGCGTCGGTGACGGCGTCGGCCTGCGGAAAGGCGTCCACACGAATGGTGGCCCCCACGATCGGGATATCACTCCCGTCTGGGTTCTTATTGAAAGAGTCGAACACGAAACCGAAGACTCAACTTCGACAGTTCCCCTTCGGAGTTCGGGGCGGGTTTGTTGAAATTATCGGACTTACGGCAAGGTTTTGCTTTTGTGGAGTGGTTATGTAGTGCCACAGATAGTCCGGAATATGCCACAAGTGCCCGTATTTATA
>CAYSHJ010000617.1:0-2802 GCA_964430385.1 uncultured Planctomycetaceae bacterium | reverse complement strand
CCCCGCTCTTGTGTCCTGTTTAACTCTGGCAATGGAGGAATGGAAACATGAAGTGACCAGAAACCATTCGTTGGAACCCAGTGGGTATTCACTCCCACCCGGTAGCGTTGGCCGACGGGCCGGAAGCGAGTCTTGCGTGGGCGGCACCGCGAGGGCGACTGCGAAGCGTAGACAGCGACGGGAAGTGTCTGGCAATTGACCCTCGAAATAGCCGTGTCGTGAGTCCGTGGCGTGAGCGGTTCTGCGGACCAAGACGGCTCGCTGTATGGCCTGGCGAGTCGGGCGCGACGGGGGCCGAGAACCAGATCAACCTCGATCGGGGTTCCCAGGGAACAGGAGAGATCTGACGTGTCCGTGAGAAAGAAGCGGTTTCGAGGTGGCACCGCACAGCAAGCCCCTGGCCCGTGGTTGCGTCCGCTGGACCACTGGGAGAGACGAAGACTCGGCGGACAGCTCGCGGTATCGGGAAGCGAACACAATGAGCGACCGAGACGCACGTCAGAAGTCAGAGTTCTTCGTAGTACCGCAACCGCTCGCGGGATGGTCTCGCGAGCGACACACGGGGGGCGAACTCACACCCGAAGGAGCCTCCACAGGAAAGGGAGAACCGGGACATGGCAGCGCTTGAGGGAGACATCTGGGATCTTCTGGGTTCCAGCGAGGTGTCCACGAAACAAGAGCGCATCGCGACGCTGGCACGACAGATGCCGGACAAGACGCTCACCGCGTTGTGTCGCTATCTGAATGAGGACTGGCTGCTGACCGCCTGTGCGAGAACTCGCAAGGACGGCGCGGTCGGGATCGATCAAGAAACTTGGGCGGACTTCGCCACGAACATTGAGGAGAGGCTCACGTCGCTTCGCGACCGAGCTCACAGCGGACTCTACCGGGCACCTCCCGTGCGTCGGGTTCATATTCTGAAAGGGACGGGTCCAGAGACTCGTCCGATCGGGATACCGACGTTCGAGGACAAGGTGTTGCAGCGCGCCGTGGTGATGCTCTTGGAGCCGATCTACGAACCGATGTTCCACGCGGGCTCGTTCGGTTTCCGACCCGGCCGCGATGCGCACCAAGCGATTGGCTCGCTGCGGAATTGGCTGGTCGAACACAGAGGCGGCTGGGTGGTGGAAGTCGACATTCGGAAGTTCTTTGACACGCTGGATCACAAACACCTGCGTGAATTCGTGCAGCGTCGGGTGGGAGATGGAGTCGTCTTGCGACTGATTGGAAAGTGGTTGAACGCGGGTGTGATGGAGCATGGCTGCGTCACTCATCCGTCGGAGGGCAGTCCGCAAGGGGGAGTGATTTCACCGCTGTTGGCGAACATTTACCTGCACTATGTGCTGGATGACTGGTTCGAGACGGAAGTGAAACCTCGCCTGCGCGGGAAGGCGACATTGATTCGCTACGCCGATGACTTCGTGATCGCCTGCACTCACGAGTGCGACGCGACCGCGTTGTTCGCGGCCCTGCCACCACGGTTCGCGGAATTCGGTTTGACGGTTCACGAGACCAAATCGCGGCAGGTGCGATTCACTCGCCCTCGCCCAGGTCAGGCGAAACCCGAGACGTTCGATCTCTTGGGGTTCACTTGGTACTGGGGCCAGACGCAGTTCGGCGGTTGGACCGTGAAAACGAAAACCGCCAGCAACCGTTTGAGCCGGGCGCTCACGATGATCGCCGTCTGGTGCAAACGTCATCGCCACGATCCGATTCCGGAGCAATGCGTGAAACTGAGTCAGAAATTGCGAGGTCACTACGCCTACTATGGACGTCCTGGGAATTACGACTGCCTGTCCCAGTTCTTCAAGGGCGTGAAACGTTGCTGGCATCAATGGCTGAGTCGCCGGAGCTGGAAGGCGTACCTCACATGGGACGACTTCCTCTGGCACCTGCTGCCTCGGCATCCGCTGCCCGCCCCTCGCATCGGCTCTCGTTTCGCGGGACCATCCCTCAGCGAAACCCAGTCCTGACGAGCCGTATGAGAGATCATGTACGGATCTGTGGGAGCCCCGGCGGGAAACCGCCGGGGCCACCCGGTGCCTGTCTCATTTGTGGCCGCGCGAGGTATAACGAGTCGCACCTAATCGGTTGCCGATCACCGTTGGTGCTCGGCTCAACGGGCTTTGGCCGTGTGTTGCATCAACACGGTTCGTCGGTACTCTTCCACCGAGACCTTCTGCAGCTTGGGATCGCGTAATAATGACTCCCAGTGGTGGATGCTTTGTCGGTCTTGAGCATTCAAGTTCCACGACAGCGAATGGTCGGCTTGCAGGCTGATTGGGCGATCAAGCTTGGTGCGCAAACTGACCTCCACGGGCATCAGGCGAAGCTGCCGCAACCGCTCGTTCAGTTCGAGCCGCGCCGTCGGAAACAGAGTGGGTTGTGGATGCAGCACGAAATTTAGCCGGCACATCCAGTCCGCAGAATTGAGGTACGCGTCAAGTGCTTCGGGGCGGACGTCCGTTTGGCCCCGCACCTCGTAGGACAGTTGCTGGCTCTCCAGAATCAGCCGCTGTTGTCGCGAATCAAAGGACGCTTCGAACTTCGGACGAAGTTGCTGCCGCAATGATTCGATGACGTCGTGCGACGCCTTGGACTTCGCGTCCAATTCTTGGATTTGCTGGCTCAGTCGATCTTCCGCGTCCCGCAGCAGGTGTTTGAGCTCATCGAAGTCGACGCTGGTCAGCAGATTCTTGGAGGTGTTGAGTACCCAAATCTGACGCTGCGCCGGCTCCAGGATCGTGACCTCACCTTCCGAGTGGATGAGGTCGTAGACCTTTCCCGCATGCCAGATCGTCA
>CAYSHJ010000616.1:0-37131 GCA_964430385.1 uncultured Planctomycetaceae bacterium | reverse complement strand
GAGGCACTGCTGGAGCTGATCCCGAAGCACCGCACGAACGATGTGATCCTGTTCGACGCTGCTGATCGCGAGCATCCGGTCGCCTTCAACCCACTTGCGTGCCGGCAGCCGCAAGAGCGCCCACTGGTGGCAGACGGTGTGCTGACCGTACTCAAACGGCAGTTCGGCGAGTTCTTCGGACCTCGCATGGAAGACATCCTGCGAAACAGTTTGCTCGCACTTTTGGAATCGCCGGGGTCAACGCTCGTCAGCTTACAACGGTTGCTGACTGACGCAGGCGTTCGGAAGACCATCACCGGCCGAGTGACCGATCCCGCCGTGCGGCACTTCTGGCTGAGCACCTGCGCCAGTTGGAACGCCCGCTACCGCGTCTAAGCCATCGCCCCGGTCGAGAACAAGATTCGCCAGTTCCTCAGCAATCCAATACTGCGAGCAATCATTGGACAGAGCCGCTCCACGATTGACCTGCGTGCCATCATGGACCGCGGCAACGCAATCTTGATCGTGAACCTGTCAAAAGGCCGTCTCGGCGACGAGACCTCGCGGTTGCTCGGTTCGCTGCTCGTCAGCAGCCTGCAGCTCGCTGCGATGAGTCGAGCGGAATTGCCTGAAGCGAAGCGGCCGGACTTCTGTATCACCATTGACGAGTTTCAAAACTTCGTCTCCGATGGCAACGGCACGTTTGCGACGATCCTCTCCGAGAGCCGCAAGTACCGCACCCCGTTCGTGCTGTCGCATCAATTCTTGGATCAATTGGACGAATCGACACGCGCGGCGGTCTTCGGGAACGTCGGTTCCATGCTCTGTTTTCAAGTCGGTGCGGAGGATTCTGAGATGCTCGCCAAACAACTCGGTAGAGACGTCACCGAAAGCGACCTAATGAACCTGCCGAAGTTCACCGCCTACCTGCGACTGCTGATCGACGGCGTGCCCTCACGGCCATTTTCCATGACGACCCTGGAGCCAGCCAAATATCGCAAGCAACGAGCCGACGCCATCCGCCGCGCCTCCCGCCAACACTTCGGCCGACCGGCCGTCGATGTCGAACGAGAATTGCGGGCAGCTTATGCCGGCTGACGCGGCATCGGCGTTCGGCATCAGACGTTGTTGCCAAAACGACTCGCTTGACGACACGGCCACTATGTTCTCGGACATCTGGTGCGAGCCGCGATGCGCAACGTTACGGACAAGGTCTGCCGTCCTGCACGCCTCCGCCAACGGCGGCTTCACCCGCAATGCGGGACGCCTCCGTTGCCGATACGCAACGGTGTAGCCGCAGCAAAAGTCGTGTGGTCCCGTTCATCGTCACCCGACTCACGATTGAAAATGAGCTTGCCGCACTCGCTCTAGGTGGCTGTAAACGTTCTGTGACTTCCCCGACGCTTGGACGCTCCGGTACGTAACGGACCATCGCGTCTCCTCGACATGCCGCCCTTGGTTGGCTAGACGCTTCTTTCCAATGCAGCTAAAAGAGAGGACAAGGCGATGAAGCCTGTGCTAAGTGTGGCAAGACGGCATGCAGCATTTGGTACTTCTGCCGAAAGTGTCAAATCCACATCTGCGGATCCTGTGCCGCAAACTGGTGGGGGTTGCTGCCCTGCCGAGCCTGCAAGAGCGACAAGAATCTGATAAAGGTTCAGGGCTAGGGCGCCGGGGTGCTCTCAGTGGGAAAGGAACCGACCTCATGCAACCGGACCCTCTCGCTGGATTGCTGTTGAGCCTAGCATTCTTGTTCCTGGGACTCAGATTCCTGCTCGGCACGACAGGGTATTTCCGCGGTTTTTCCGAAGGGTTCTGGGCGGCTTTCTGGTCCTTGCTCCTTCTTGGGAGCCGGCGTCCACCCGCAACTGCGAATCCACTTGGCTGGCTGGTCAGGCTTGTCGTGTCGCTGATGGCACTTGTCTTCCTTGGACTGGCATTGTTGACGTTGATGGGACTCGCCGCTTCGCTTCCAGCAAAGTAATTGCTGCAAGGGCCACGGATACGCGAATACCGCCGTGAACACGCTCAAGCATTTGAGCGGATTCACACTGCCATCGCCGGACAGTGGCGGTAGTGAGAGGTCATCGACAAGGGACGATCCCAGCGCCGCGTCCGCGCCGTTACGCACGGAATGAGGGCGGATGTTTCCTCCGGCAAGTTTGATGTGCCTTCGAGCCACACTTGGTGTAGACTATGAGCATGAATCCCAAGACCCTCGAAGCCGTGTACGAACAGGGCGTGCTGCGACCGCTGGAGCAGCTCGACCTCCCGGAACACAAGCGGGTGAAGCTCACGATCTCCGACGCGACCCGAGCGACCGCTGAGTCCGTCACGAACTGCTACGATCTTGCGCACAAGGCCGGCATGATCGGCGCCCTGAAGAATGCTCCCAGAGACTTGAGCACGAACCCGGAGCACTTCCAAGGCTTCGGCTCGCCATGAACCGCGTACTCATCGACACCGGACCGCTGGTCGCGATCATCTCGGAGCTTGACCAGCATCACGATCAATGTGTCAAGCAACTCAAGGAGCTCACTCCGCCACTTCTCACGTGCTGGCCCGTTATCACTGAGGCAGCGTGGCTCCTGCGGAAAGACCTTGCCGCAGTGCAGCGCATGCTTGCCGGTCTTGACGTCGGTCTTTTCGAGCTGCTCCCCCTCGATGAGGAAGCTGGTCCCTGGCTTTCCAACTTCGTCACGCAGTACGCCAATCTCGGCGTGCAGTTGGCCGACGCTTGCCTTGTGTACCTTGCGGAACGTGAGGGGATCGAAACCATTTTCACGCTCGACCGTCGAGATTTCACGGTCTACCGCTTCGGCAAAAACAAGTCGTTCACCCTCACTCCGGAGCCGGCCTGAGAGGTCATCGGTTGGTTTTCTCTGGGGTGGTTTGGTCGTCTCAACCCGCAAGATGGTTAGCCTCGATTCAAGAGTCGCAGCCAATCGTTTGCAATCGGCCGGTCGTGCCCGCCACGCGAATTTGCAGGCAGTAGGATGACCGCAAGCGACCCGCGTCATCCACGCTTAGCACAATCAGCGGCCCGACGATGAACATCATTCCCATTCGCACAGAGATCATCCGGCGTCTTCTGGCAGATGGAAGCGGCGGACTCATTCGTGGGAGTGATCTGCGGCTTGTCTGCGAAACGAGATCGACGGCACGGCAAAAGCACGCCGGAAGCTGGGCTCAAAGCGCCCTTCGAGTCGCGTCTTGCTTGAACAGCGCGAATCCCGCATTCAGATAGTTGAACAGCGTGGCAGGAATTTCCTCATTCCTTTGGCGGCTTCTTTTTTCTGATACCGCACTTGGGGTCGAGAACGTCGTGGGGTTCCTCGTCATCGAAGGGTTCACTTGAGAAGGTGATCCAGGCGTCGTCGCCGGCGATCTTGCCTTCCAATGAGAACTCGTTGTTCATCGTGTCCCAAAGCATTTCAGGCAGTTCGTCGAATATCTCGATCAAGTGCGAGACGTGCAGGGAAAAGAAGGGATACACCGGCTCACCGTCTTCGGCTCCCCCGACAAGCTCCACAAGAGATGGACCCAATCGCAGCCAGTTCTCGTCCTCGTGAAATCTCCACGAGATCGTTCCCGGCGACCGCAATTCGAGTGCTTCGTTAAGCCTTTCGAGGCATTCGTCCACCCATCGCATTTGCGCGTCTCCTAGTGCAGGCGGTTGGGGATTTCACGAATGATGATCAATTGCGGAACACAATGACGCACTTTCGCTTCAAACACGGAGTCAGACAACCTAATGAACTTTGACTGAAGAACGTACCGCTTGTTGAAGTTCTAAATCGGGAGAAATACATTCGTGCGATGGGCATCATCTTTCGTAAGTCTGTCAACATTGGACCGTTTCGGGTCAGCGCGAGTCGGTCGGGGATCGGGTATTCCGTCGGCAGACGCGGGTTTCGAGTAGGCAAGGATGCCAGAGGCCGGAAGTACCATTCGTTTTCCATTCCCGGAACTGGCGTCAGCTATCGTGGATCGCGAGCAACGGGCTGTGGTCTCATGCTGTTGATTCTCGTGCCGGTGATGCTTCTGGCAGGAACTTTGATTACGAAGGCGTCGAGATGATGCAGTGGAAGCGGACTTTGAGAACCGCGTCGTCCGAGCGATTCCTTTTGTTGCGGGATGGCAAAGAAGTGGCGGCCGTTGATTTGCATTACCTCGATAGCGGCACGGTCTCGAGCACCGTGATTTTGCTGAAATCAGCCGGATGGTCCGAGGAAAAGATTCCGAAGCTACTGAAATCGCTGGACGAAGACTTCCTACCCGACGTTGATTTGGACCACGGAACGCTGGCCTACACGGTCATCATGGGTGAAGTTGTCGGGGTCTTTGAAGCGGAAACTTCCGAAGAGAAAGCTCATTGACTCCGGCCACTCTGATGAGATTTACGCAGTTTGAACCACTAAGTCCATCAGGCTGGTTTGCTTTGGCCATTGATGGAAGACGTCGATTCGGATAATCGCTTTCTGAGAGCGATCGCAAGTTCTCGCTTGCCATCGAACTCGCACAAGGCGATCTGCATCCGTGTGACAGTCGTTGCTTTCGGCTGAGCCTTCTGGGCAGCGACGTAGGCTTCTTGTGCCAGATCACGGCGGTGTAAGGCTAACGCGGTTTGGCAAATTCCTTCCCAAGCCTCCATGAGGTCCGAGCCAGTCGCGGCCGCACGTTGGAAGGACTCCAAAGCAGCCTCGTGGCACCCTTGCTCGAGCAAGACATGCCCGTCCGCGAGCAACTTGCGGACGGCAATTAGCTCCGGCGGCCGCGTGTCAGCCGCTTGAAAAACAGGCGCAGCGACCTGGCCGGTTCGCTCATATTGATCAAGGTGTTGAAGGAGTTCCTTCGCATCTTGCCAGCGGTCGCTCGGAGCCACCGGCAGACATCGGTGGAGCAACCTTTTTAGTTGAGGATGATCACGCAGTGCGTTTTCGAGCTTCGAGACTTGTGGAGCGCCCGGACGATCGGTCCAAACGTGCCGACTCAGTGAATCGGCGAGTTGATCTCGCGCCAGTAGGTGCTGGTGAAGATGTCCTTCGCGGTCTCTGGCAGCCTGTTCGGCCAAACCGACATTGGCGAACGGGCTGGCCCCGGTCAGGAGTTCGCACCAGATCAAGCCGACAGCGTACATATCGGCGGCCGGCCCACCCGGTAGGCCGGCCAATGTCTCGGGAGCCTGATAGGCCAACGCACCGCCGCGAATACCCTCGGACAATCGAGCAGCCAAGCCAAAATCGGTCAGGACCAATTGCTTGTCATCAGTCAGCAGGATGTTGTCGGGTTTCAGATCTCCATGCATGATCGGATCGGGCAACGTGTGCATCCACGCCAACGGGATCAGCAATTGCCGCAGAAACATCAGTGCCAGTTCGGCCGGCATTCCCTGCAATTCATGGCGACGCACGGCATCCACGACGGTCTGTTTTCCACGCACGAGCTGCATGGAAAGGAAAGCTCGCGACGGTTCGCCGAGCAGCCCCATGTCGAAGACTTGAATGAGGTGACGCTGGACCTCCAAATTGGGACGCTGCTCCTGCAATTCCAGCAGCGTTAAGGCATCACGAAAGACCTCTTGCACGTTATTGGCCGTGACGTGAGTCGGAGCGAAAAGTTTGATCGCGACTTCTCTGAGTGGCCGGCCGAAAACGAGCTGACGCGCCTGATAGACCTCACCAAACGAGCCGCAACCGAGGCGTGGCCCGAGTTCAAAACGACCGTCCAGGACCATCCCTTTGGGAAGCGCTGGGGGCGGTGTGTTCCAAGCTTTCATTCGATCACCTCAGCTTGGATGAACTTTCGATCCAGCAATCGAATGTGAATCCGCCGTGGCCGTCTCTCGGCGGCTTGCCTCAGCATAAGTTCAATGACCGGTGTCACGATGGTGTCATTGACGACCCTTGGGGCGCAGCGCGCTCCTTCGCGCAGACTCCGTTGATGGACGGCGACGGCCAAAATCTGCCGGACTTCCTCGGCTACCACCAAGTCGATCGCCTTGTGCTCTCGAAACCGAGACACCTCCTTCTCGACGACCAAATCCACAATGGATCGGCAGGCTTCGGCATCGAGTGGCAAGAAGATGATGGTCTCATCCACGCGTCCGAGGAATTCCACTCGGAAACCAGCAGCACGCAATTCCCGTTCGGCGGCATCTCGTATCTGAGGGAGAAGCTGAGCCAGATCCTCACCAGAGGAGAATTCGCCCGCCGATAGTTTATCGTGCACCCAACTCTGGCCGGCATTTGTGGTCATCACAACGATGCACTTCCGTCCATCGCGCACGGGGCCGGCGGGATCAGAAATCAGACCTTCGTCCGCGAATCTCAAGATGACGTCGAAGACGGATGTATGCGCCTTCTCAATCTCATCAAAAAGTACGATGCACTCAGGGCGATCGCGCAAGCCGTTCGTCAGTTTGCCTTCGCCGTACCCGACGTACCCTGGTGAAGCACCGATCAAACCGGTGACCGACTCCTTCGTTTTGAACTGGCCCATCTCGACGAACAAGACTGCTTCTGGATCGCCGTAAACGCAGCGCGCCAGTTCCTTAGCCAGTTGTGTTTTTCCTGTTCCCGTCGGGCCGAGAAACAAGAATACGCCAGCCGGTCGGTCGTCGCGTGGCAGTCCAAATTGCAAACGCTTCACCCACGGCAACACGCGACGGATCGCCTCGTCCTGGCCGAACAGCGAACGTCGGATTTCGCTCTCGAGCAGTTCCGGAGGGCACACGTTGGGCGAGGCGACAGGAAAATCGTCGTCGGACGGCTCCGCTTGCCGAAGGAACTCCTGAAAAGAATCCGGCGACCAGTGCGACTCGGGTGGAACCAGTCGCGTGATCTCACTAAGTTGCGTGCGTGCGAAGGCGACCTCCAGATCAAACGCCGCGATGCCCGCCGAGCGTCGCGACAATGCAAGCCGCAATGCCTCATTGAGCCAATCTCGCACCGGGCCAAAGACGGAATCGCGATGCAACGACGGCCGTTTGGGAGACCGCTTTCTTGAGCGTCTCAACTCGCGGACCAGCACGGAATGAAAGTCGCGAGAGACCTGACAGCCTTGCTGCTGAAGCGCCGTGACAATCAATCCCGACTCATCGCCTAATAACGAATAAAGGACATGGCGAGTGGCTAACCGGCCCGCGCCCAGACTGGCCGCATCCTCGGCAACTCGCTGACAAAATTGCCGGCCGCTTGCCAAAAAGGCCGCGTTATTGAGTGCACCGTCTTCGGTGAACAACGTCAATTCGACGAAAGGGGCGGTAATCAATCCCCGCAACTCTTCGAACAGTTCTTCAATGCCGTCAACAGTTGCCCATGATTCCAAAACCGCTCGATCTTGAGCGGGAAGCGAACTGAGGATTGCTAGAGTAAGCAGCGTTTCGTCGATACGTGTCGCGCCGTGCTCGTTGGCCAACCTTTCCGCTTCCTCCAGCATGGTGATGACGTCCGTGGCGACGGTGTCCAACGACAAACGATCGGGTGGTAGACCAACGGCCGCGTCATCCGCACCGCAGGCGGACTCAAACGTGGATATGAATGTCTCCGGCGACTTCTTGTGACGATCGACCAATCGTCGCCGCACGAGCGTGTCAGGCTGTCGGATCAAAAGATACAACCAGTCTCGGTTCCGAATGCGCGAACGTCCCTGGATCACCGCTTCACTAACGACCTGACAACCTGGTTCCGTCCGCTTATCTCCCAAGATTGCCGCCAACTCCGGAGTGAAGGCTGACAGATAGAGTTTGGCAGTGTCCAAGACGCTGGTCATGGGTAAGACTCCGTCGCATGTGACTTCAGAAACTGATCGAGGTTTCGCGCCGCGTTCCAGGAGAGGCCGCCACGAGATTGGATCGTCGCCTCACAAGCAAGTCGGACGACCTCGTAAAGTGGCCACCAATCGTCGGCAGACGACTCTTCGATTTCCATCGACAGCAGGTCCGAGAGCTCTTCAATCTCACCGCGACGCCATTTGGCAAGGGCAACCCGCACCCAAAGTTCGGACGATGGCAATCCGATTCGGCGTGCGTCACCGATGGTCTTCGAGTTGAGACGAGCCAACGCCCCTAAGTCGTTCTCCGCGAGTATGAGGTGCAACTCAACCTGCCGTCTTTGCGTGGTGGTCCAAACCGAATCGTCTTCGCACATGCGTCGAAGCCACTCCACGGCGCTGGCTCGCCCATCTCCCGACGCGTTCCATAACTGTTGAATTCGCCGGATCGCCTCCCAAGCCGGCTCTGTCTCGGACGGCACGACGAGATCGCCGTTGGCCTGCGCCGTTTGCAGGATCACGTCCGCTTGCTCCACGAGCGTTTCCCATCGCGTCAGAGACTGATTTTTCAAATGTGGCGGCAGTCGTCGAACAGTGTCGCGCCACGGTTTCGAGAAATCGTTCCAGGCACGTTGCGGATGGGGGTGCTCACAAGAGACCAGTTCCATCGCGATCGCACGCCACGCCCTCAAAATGAGAGTTGCGCGATAAGTGGCCCCAGACAAGGTTGCGTCAACAAATGGTTCCAACAGTTCAAGGGCCATCTCCGGCTCCCGCGCCGCGAGCAGCCGGCTCGCTAATAACTGATGCCAGTGACGAACAATGTCGCTGGGGAAACCGGCTTCTCTCAGACGCACCAGCAGGATGGCCGGTGTTGAACTGGATGGCACGATCTCCACCAGCTTTTTGTCGGACACACTCAGGCCACGCTGCTCCGCAAGCTCGAATTGCTTACGGATTTCGTCCCAGTCACTGACCTCTCCAAACCACGGCGGCGACGCTGGCCTCGGTTGTGTCGCGCCGACCGCAAGCGTCTTCTTCAAAAGCAACTGTCCGAGTTCCGCTGCCGCAGTTCCGTCCGTTGGGTGGATTCTGGTTTGCTCACGCAACAACTTTTCGGCGGATACCCAATCTCGATGACGTTCGGCGATCCGCGCCAGCCATCGCCGCGCCTGTGAAACGATTCGAGAAGGCGATCCGCTGGCGACTCGAATCAGTTCCTGCAAACACTGCCGAGTGTGCTCATCGTCACTATCGGCCCGATGGACGAGAGCCTTTGCCCACAGGATGTCGGGGCAACCAATCTCGGCGGTTTCAATGAATTCTCGGGCTGAGGTGATGTCTTCGCGCTTCACGGCCAACATTGACAAACGCGCGCGAGCCGGTTGATCAAGTGGACCGTCCAACAAACCTCGCCAAGATTCGATTGCTTGAGCCGGGTCATGGCCAACCACTGAGACTGCTTCCCAGAACAGGATGATGGGACGCCACGTCGCGGAAAGAATCCAGGGCACTTCGTCTAGTGCGACTTTCAACGCCTCCCAACATGCGTGTTGATCGGACGTGTCGGCTGCCGAAACGCACTGAAGGTTGTACCAAGCCCGCCAGAAGCGTCGCTCAAAATCCGCTTCCCAACACCACCATCGTTCCCATGTTGATCCAAATGGCCAAGCGGCGACCCCAGTCATCGTCTCGGCCGTTCGATCGGTGACACGTTCCAATTCTAAGCGATCCGCCCCGTAAAACTTTCCGGCACGGCAACCACGAATTGTTTGAAAGCCCAAACGCAGGCTGGCTGGCAGTTCGGACTCACGCCGATCCAAAGTCTGCCGCGCATCGTCCAAGGCATCCATGGACTGCCAAGGTTGGTAGAGACTGCACCATTGCTCCAGCGACCAGTCAGCGGCTGAGTGTCCACAGTCACGAGCTGCAACAGGCTGCGATGTCGAGCAATTCAACAATCTGCGATAACGGCACCATTCCAACCAGGGGATCACGCGAAGGTGTGGAATATCATCGAAGAGACGGCCTTCCGACGGGACAGAATCCGTGACGTCGAGCAATTCCAAGATTCCATATACGAGAGTTCTTACGCAAGGCACGGCCGTCCATAGTGAGTTCTGCGGGAGTTGATGTCGCAACCGATTGGCGGTGTCACGCCGATCGGATTCCGTGCGTCGTGTGGCGGGGGCTAAGCAGGCTAACCACGTCCCGTATTCCAGAAGGTCCATTTCAGTTGGCCCACTGCTCGGCGGAGCCGCCGAGAGGCTTCCTTGTCCAAGTTTCGAGAACCTCCACCAAAACGTGGCTTCTCGGTCACTGTCACGGCCGCCAGCAGCAAATGGGAACAACAGCTCCACGGAATGGTCGAAGTCATGTCTCAGACTCAAGGCATTTAGGGCATCTTTGATTGCGTCAGAGGAGGAGGTCATTGGCCGAGACGAGTCCAAGCGTCGCAGCCATGATGGACGTCGGCCACCAAATTGATTTCGATTGTGTGAAACTGCCGCGAAATCGTCCATCACTCTCTCTTGTCGCTCAGATTGATGACCACTTTCAGATGGCACGATTCGCTTGGAAAAGTCGAAGCGTCCGCTTGCCAAGTCAGCGACAGTCGAAGGATTGGGCGTCGCGATTTCAACTGAGAGACACCACTAAGAATCGATTAACGCGGGACGGGTGGTTCAAATTCCGGGGCAATTTGTTCCATCTCTCGGGCAATACTGTGACGAACTGATCTGTCTGCTGGCTGGGGACTTGATTGACAAGCGAGTGCATTGGGATTCTTCTGTTGTGGAAAATCTCTCAGAGCGCGCAGCGCAGCGCGGTTCAGTTCGTATGTAGTCGTAGGCAATATGGTTCTGCAGGATTTTGATCATGTGGCCGGTTTTCGCGACAAGTCCGAAGTGTTTTCAACCGGCCAATTTAAGGTCGGTTAAAACAATTACGACGTTTCCGGACAACCGGTTATCTCAGACGGCGCGGATGACGGGGATCGTGGTCGCCTCCGTTTCAATGTGGATTGGGTGTGGGCTGGCGAGCGCGACCGACATTCCGAACTTCCCGGACGAAGACACGATCGTCGATTTGAGGCAACAACTTCTGACAAGGCAAGCACAACGGGAGCACCTACGGTTTCGGAGTGAGTTGAGTGAGACACTCAAAAGTCGGCGGGACTTCGCCGACAGTTTACTGGCCGACACGGCGAGGGCGGCGGGCTTGGCTTCTCAAGTCGCCGACGCAGTCCAGAAGACGAACCAGGAGCAACTAGAAGCGTTGCAAACGCTCGTGACGTCGCTCGAAAAACGACGTGATGAAGCAAAGGCTCGTTATCGAGACCTGAATGTGACTGATTTGCGATTGGAGTCACGCTGGCGTGAAGCCGAAGAGATGGCGCACTTGCGACGCGATTCCGTTCTGGCTTGGTCACAGGTCGTGGCGTCCATGTCGCGGCAATGGTGGGCGTTAGCCTTCGTGGCAATGGTGTCGTTGGCATTGTGGTGGCATGACCGGCGGCGCGGATTTCGCCAATGGATTCGGTCACGCGCCGTCGCCCGTGAGCCGATGGCAACAGCACTCTGGTGGGCAGTGGGCATCGCCTTGACCTGTCAGGGATGTGGAGCACCGCTACCGCCGTTGACGCTGCGCTCTGCTTGGGAAGACGAGCGAAGAGCTTCGCTTGAAAGGGAACAGCAAACTCTCAATGCCGAAATCGCGAAGCTCGACGGGGAACTCGCGGAATTGGAACGAGCGGTCAAAGTGCTGGAGAAGGAAACGAATCAAGAAGAGGCCGATGAGCGACCCGTCACTGATGCCACTCGCGCATCGGAAGGCAATCAAATGGCTCACCAGCGACAGGTTGAGGGACTTGCTCACCAAGTCGCGTCTCTGCAATTTGAGATCAGTGCCTTTGAACGAACTGCCGAGACTTTGACGGCATCCATTCAGAAGACCACGTCGCAGATCAGTCAGTTCCAAGCACGTCTTCCGTCTCAATCACGTCGAATGAAGCAAGCCGAGGTCGGCGTCGTGTTCGCTCTCGCCGGTCTCTTTCTCTTGCCGTTGCAACTGTCGATTTGGATGCACTGGCGCGAGTCTCGCAAGCACCGTCGAACTTGCCCACGCTGCCTCTCAGAGAATCAATTGAAGCCCTTGGGGGACGGAAAGCGCACCCTAAAATTGGTATGCACTGCTGAAATCAAGAAAGGCCAGGTTTGTGCTGCAGAGTTCACTCCAGATGTGCAACGGCGATCCCGTCTCTGTTTTCCGACCGTGGGCATTATCAACAGTGGGAAGACGAAGTGGATTCGTAGCGTTGAAAAACAATTTGAACGCGATATGACGGAGGGACACGTTCAACTCAGCTTGGTAACGCCGTCAAACGCAGGGAAGGTCCATACCGCCACGAAAGCCGATGAGGTGCCGCTGCCCATCGTCCTACGCCTCCGTGATTGCGACGTTGTTCCACCCCGTGGCCAGACGCTGTTGATGCTGTTCGACTATGGCGGTGAAATGGGAAAAAAAACCGTGACAGATTCACCCAAGAAGCGTGCCCTCTTCATGGACGGTTGCGTCCTGTTCTTGGACCCGACGCGGACACGCAGCCGAAAAGATCCGTCCGGGAAGTCACTCAACATCGATGACCAGATTGAGAATGCGCGCCAATTCAAAGAGGACTTGATAGCCGCCTCAGAAAAGGTTCGGGGTGATCAGCTCGACATGCCAGTGGCGGTCTGCATCTCGAAGCTCGACTTGCTCGTCAATTTGAATCCGCTCGGAGGTCGCGCGTTCGAGTTCTTGGACAAGCTGCGAGAGACTCAAGATGAACCGATCACGCTGGACCTGATCCAGCGTCGTTCTCAGCTTTGCACGACCTATCTGCGGCAAATGTTCGATGGTTGGAACATCGAACAGTTTCTGCGCACAAACTTCGGCCAACGCTACATGTTCTTTCCGCTGACCCCAATTAACATCAACCCGGATGAGTTGGGACAGACCGACCACAACGATGACGTCGATAAGCGCACCGCATTTCCATTCGGGGTTCAAGAGCCGATTTGGTGGTTGCTGCACATGTATGGCTACAAAGTTTTGACAACGGAGGCGACGACGTGAGCGACACACTCCCTTTGGCGGAAGCCGAAATTGGTTGTTTGGAAGAACGTTGCTGCGAAGAGTTTTCTCCAGTAACTGACCGCGAGGAAGCGAATGCTTCGGCCGACGGCAAGGGCGAGCCTGGTGCTGTCGTTGTGGGCGTTTCGGCCGAAGCTCCGAACGAGCCAACCCCGACCGAGACCAGCGATGACCAGTGCGACACGGCGTCCGCCGAATCAGATGAAAAACGCTTTGTCGATTCAGCGGAACTTTCCAGCCTATTGTCACCGATTGGAAGCGGACTGGCCGAGACGGTGCGCCGTTTTGAGCGGCTGGAATCGGCATTTGAGACAAAGCTGGCTTGTGATGCTCATCAGCAGACCGTCATTGATCGGCTGCACGCCGAGTTGCAAACTCACAAGGATGGGCTTGCGCTCAAGCTGCTTCAACCATTGGCGTTGGACCTGATCAGTATGGTTGACGACATCGGGAAGACACTCGACCGGAATGGGGCAGGGCCGGACTCAGCCATGTCGGCTGAGAAATTGTTGAACAATCTTGCGGGACTGCGGGACGAACTTGAGATCATCCTGGAACGCTACGGTTTTGTTGCTGCTATCAGCGATGGCGATGTGTTCGATCCTCAATCACAGCGTGCCGCTCGTCGAGTCAGCACGACCGATTCGTCGTTGGACCGAAAAATTGAGCGTCGCATTGGCAAAAGTTACAGCTTTGAGGGACGCCCAATTCGTCCAGAGTTGGTGTCGGTTTATCGGGCAGAGGCAATTGTCACCGTGGCGAGTAATCCGCCGTCCTCATGAATTCATCGCGACACCAAACGTTTGATCCCATTCGTCGGCCGAGGGAAGTGGATATTCCTCGGCCCGCGCGTCAATCCGGATACTTTGCAACCTTCAATTGGAGTCAACCATGAACCGCATTTTTGGAATCGACCTAGGCTCGACCTACTCGTGCATCGCGTACACCGATGAAGCCGGAAAGCCCGTGGTTTTGAGAAATTCGCGTGCTCAGGTCGTCACGCCGTCGGTGGTTCACTTCGAAGGGGACAATGTTGTCGTCGGGCAGACCGCTAAGGAACTCGCTGAACTCTATCCCGATGCCGTCACGCAAATGTTCAAAAGGGAAATGTGCAACGAGGAGTGGTCCTTCACCTGTGAGGGCAAAACATATCGACCAGAAGAACTTTCAGCGATGGTCTTGCGCAAGCTCGTGGAAGACGTGTCTCAGCAATTCGGAGAACCAATTACCGACGTCGTCATCACTTGCCCGGCATGGTTCGGATCAAACCAACGCGACGCGACAGCAAATGCCGGAAAAATTGCCGGACTGAATGTTCGAGAAATCATCAACGAGCCGACTGCCGCCGCGATTGCCTATGGCATGGACGCCGCGCAAGATGAAATCGTGCTGGTGTACGACCTCGGTGGCGGTACTTTCGACGTCACGATGATTGAGATCAAGAAGAACAGAATCGAGGTGATCTGTACCGGAGGGGATCACTACCTGGGGGGTAAGAACTGGGATGCACAATTGGTGCGTTACTTGGCGGAGAAGTTCTGCGAAGCCAAGGGTGGGAATCCGGACGAGCTTCTGGATAATCATGAAACCAAGCAAGACCTGTATTCCAAAGCTGAAGCCGCAAAACAACGTCTCAGCACCAAGGAAAGCGACAAAGTGATCGTGAACCATGACGGGGAGAAGGCCGCGATCGAACTCACACGGGCAAAGTTTGACGAGATTACCGAGGCGATGTTGGAGCGAACGATAACGCTCACGAAACAGATGTTGGACGAGTCCAGAGACAAGGGCTACTCCACGTTCCATCGACTGCTCTTGGTGGGAGGGTCGACCTTAATGCCACAGGTGTCCGCTCGACTGCAACGCGAGTTTAACGTCGACTGCAAGATCTACGATCCGCATGAGTCCGTGGCAAAAGGAGCGGCGATTTACGGCAGATTGCTTGAGATTGGGAAACAAATTGAAACTGTCCTTCGAGAGAAAGGCGCAAAGCCCGAGGACATCGAGAGCGGGAATGTCTCCCAGGATGAGAAGTCCAAGGCAGTCAACGAAGTGGCGAAGCGCATGGGGCTCCCGGCATCCGTGGTGCAAACAGCCGCCGCAAAAGAAATCATCAATGTGACCAGCAGGTCCTACGGTGTCGTGATCGTGGATGAGTTGAATCAACGACGAGAGATGATGTCGACGCTGATCAAACGCAATGACCAGATCCCCGCGAAGGTGACAAACACCTACGGGTTGGCGGACGGCGGGCAAGATGGAATTCTATTCCGGTTAGTTTCGAGCCTGTCGACCGAAGCGACTATCCCGCTGGACCAGACGGAAGAAGTGACAAACAAGGAGATGCTGTTGCCGCCGGGGATGCCGAAAGGGGCTCCGGTTGAAGTGACGTTCGCGTTGACGAAGGATGGGCTGCTGCGAGTGTCCGCGAAAGAACTGATCACCGGCCGCGAGTTGGAGTTTGAAGTTGATGCTTCCCAAGGGATGACGCCGGAAGAGGTGGCCGTGGCGCAAGCGAAATGCAAGTCACTGGTGATGCAGTAGAGCGCAGTCCTTATCAGCAACAAATCGTCGATTGCTTTCTTGGACAGTGACGGCCAGTGTGAGGTCGAAGAATGAATCCCCAGGCGGTCGGAATTGATCTCGGAACGACGTACTCGGTCATCGCAGTGTTGGATGAACGTGGACGCCCCGTTGTTATTCCGAATGCGGAAGGGCATCTGACCACCCCCTCTGTGGTGTGTCTAAATCAAGGTCGACCAGTTGTTGGTGACGAGGCAAAACAGGCTCAAGCGTTAGGCGACGAGAATGTCGCCTCGTTCTTCAAACGATGGATGGGTAACCCGGAATACAGCGTGACACTCGGAGATCGCGAATGGTCTCCGGTTGAACTCTCCGCGCAAGTCTTACGCAAGCTTGCAGGAGATGCCGAAGCCTTTCTGAAATGTCCCGTGAAGCAGGCAGTGATCACCGTTCCGGCATATTTCGATGACCGACAGCGCCGAGCCACGATCGCAGCAGGACAGCAGGCGGGGCTGGAAGTGTTGCAGATCATCAACGAACCGACGGCCGCCGCGTTGGCCCTTGGGCTGAAACTCGGAGACGAGAACCAACTCGTGTTGGTCTATGACCTGGGAGGCGGCACCTTCGACGTCACGATCGTCGACATCACTGCCACTGAATTTCGAGTTTTGGGTACCGATGGCGACCATCAATTGGGAGGCAAGGATTGGGACGACACCGTGGCGAGATGGTTCGCCGAGAGTTTCCAAGAGAAATATCAGATCGACATCTTCAGCGACGGCATGGCCTTCAACGAGTTAAGAGTGGCCTGCGAAGAAGCCAAAATAAGGCTTTCGGATTTGCGCAGCGTGCGGCTGGCCTACGCTTATCAAAAGCAGAAACATTCTGATGAGTTGACTCGCGACAAATTTCAGGAACTGACCAACCATCTGATGGAACGAACCGTTGTGCTATGCGAGCACACTCTGGCGGAGGCGGGCAAGAAGTGGACGGATCTGGCGGGCGTGTTGTTGGTCGGTGGTTCCAGCCGCATGCCGCAGGTCAGAGAGTTCGTACAACGCATGTCGGGCCGGCCGGGAATGCAAACCGTCAATCCCGATCACGCGGTCGCGGAAGGTGCTGCCCTTTGCGCGGGACAGCTTTTGGCGAAGAGACACTCCGGGCTCACTCAATTGTATGGCTTGCCAGGGAAGCGAACGGTGCGAGACGTAACCGCACACACGTTGGGTGTGATTGCCGAGGCACCGGACCAAAGTCGATTTGTTAATAGTCCTGTGGTCCCACGGAATAGCGTCATACCGGCCCAAGGTGAGCGCGATTACAAAGTACGCACGCGGCATGACTGCACGACTGAGTGCATCGTTTATGCGACAGAGGGAGATGGCACCGACCCTCGCACTGTGGCCGTACGTGGAAAATATGTCTGCGTCGGTAAGGCCAGCCGCGCAGAGGAATTGACAACCATCCGAGTGCAGTACGCCTACGACTTGAACGGTACGATCCAAGTCTCCGCACGCGACACAGAGGCTGGCGTAGTGCTCGCGATATCACAGGAACCCGTCGGCGATCTGAGTTGGCTTGAGAAGTCCCCGCGAGCACTCAATTCGTTCGACTTGTCGTCGCTGCGTCTGGTAGTAACGGAGCCCTGCTTTGACAATATCGGGGACATCATCAGTTCGCTCGGATTGAAGTTTGAAGTTTACACCGAAGCCTCAAGGGACTTGAAGTGCGACATCCTATTCCTCAATTGTGGGTTAGGCAGCGACGTCTCCACCTCGGCAGTCCGCAGCTTCGTGAATGGAGGCGGTTGTGTTTATGCCTCGGATCTCATGGATACAGTTATTAGCCAGGCTTTCCCGGGATTGTTTCAGTTCGCGGGACATGTGGGTAGGCCGGGCCAAGTTCGTGCCGAGGTGGTCGATCCAGAATTGCAACGCGCGATCGGCACGTCGATTTCAGTGACCTTTGACATGGGTGCTTGGGCTGTCTTGGACTCGGTGGCGCACGATGTAAGCGTCCTCCTCCGTTCAGCCGACTCCGGGAAACCACTGATGGTGATGGCAAAACACGGTGAGGGAACTGTTTTCTACACATGCTTTCACAATCATGCTCAAACGTCTGAGACAGAACAGACTCTGTTGCAACTGCTCGTTCTGAAGCAGATCAGTGTCGCTTCTGGCGTGCCAATCGAGGTTGTGACTCGCTCGAAGGGGATTTCCTTGAGCACATAGCGAACCTGGGCGGTTACTCACCAATGCAAGGTTAGAGAATGAGTCCTCTGGCGGTTGGAATTGATCTCGGAACGACGTACTCGGTCATCGCCGCGTTGGATGATCGTGGACGACCGATTGTCATTCCGAATGCGGAAGGTCAATTGACCACTACGTCGGTAGTGTGCCTCGACAACGGTCGTCTGGTCGTTGGTGAAGAGGCGAAACAGGCTCAAGCTTTAGGCGAGGAGAATGTCGCCTCGTTCTTCAAACGCTGGATGGGGAACCCGGAATACCGCGTGACGCTCGGCGATCGTGAATGGACCCCGGTGGAGCTCTCCGCGCAGGTCTTGATGAAGCTCGCGAGGGACGCCGAAACCTTCTTGAAGCAACCCGTGAAGCAGGTGGTGATCACCGTTCCGGCGTATTTCGACGACCATCAACGCCGGGCCACAATCGCCGCGGGGCAGCAGGCGGGGCTGGACGTGTTACAAATCATTAACGAGCCGACGGCTGCCGCGTTGACCTATGGATTGAAACTCGGAGAACAGAACCAACTTGTGTTGGTCTATGACCTGGGAGGCGGCACCTTTGATGTCACGCTCGTCGATATTACGGCCACTGAGTTCCGCGTCTTGGGCACGGATGGCGATCATCAATTAGGTGGCAAGGATTGGGACGACACCGTGGCGAGATGGTTCGCCGAGAGTTTCCAAGAGAAATATCAGATCGACATTTTCAGCGACGGCATGGCCTTCAACGAGTTGCGGGTGGCCTGCGAGGATGCCAAGAAAAAGCTGTCCGATGTGCATGGCACGCGACTGACCTACACCTACCAAAAGCAGAAACATTCTGATGAGTTGACTCGCGACAAGTTTCAAGAACTGACCAACCATCTGATGGAACGAACTGCAGTTCTGTGCGAACACACTTTGACTGAGGCGAGCAAGATCTGGGCGGATTTGGCGGGGGTGTTGTTGGTCGGTGGTTCCAGCCGCATGCCGCAGGTCAAGGAGTTCGTACAACGCATGTCTGGGCGACCGGGAATGCAAACCGTCAATCCCGATCATGCTGTCGCGGAAGGAGCAGCCCTTTGCGCGGGACAGCTTTTGGCGAAGAAACACTCCGGGCTGAGTCAATTGTATGGTTTACCGGGCCGACGCAAGCGGATTGTGGACGTCATGAGCCACAGCCTGGGCATGATCGCCGAGTCAACGGATGGTACTCGGTACATCAATAGCATCATCATTCGCAAGAACTTGCCGATTCCATGCGTCGAGATGCGACCGTACCAGTTTGTGACCACGCCAGACGCTCCCAATGAGATCGAGGTGTACGCGACTCAGGGAGAGGAACCGGATCCGTTCGCCTGCACGTTTTTGAGGAAGTATCGAATTCGTGGATTGACGCATCGCGGCGACGGCGCGTGCGTTGTCGATGTCTCCTACCACTACGACGACAACGGTGTCGTGAATGTTACCGCCTGTGACCGCGCGACATCTGCGACGTTGACAATTTCCGAAGAGCCGATTGGCGAAGACTTGGAATGGCTAGGACGTCCCCCAAGGCGAGCAGGTCGTGGCCATGTGATGGCTTATCTGGCTGTGGACTTGTCGGGAAGCATGGCTGGAATGCCGTTAATCAAGGCTAAGGAGGCGGCGCGCGAATTCCTACAACAGTCGGATCTCTCGAAGTGCTCCATCGGTCTGGTCGTGTTTTCCGACAAGATTCGCACAGAGCTTGAAGCATGCCAGAACGCGAAGGAAATCGAAGCGGCGATTGAGCGGATGGTGGTCGGTCGCGTTTTAGGATACGGCAATCTCGGCAGTCCGTTCCAGCACGCACGAACGCTGCTCGAACAACATAATGGTCCCAAGTTCCTCATACTCATGACGGATGGGGCTTGGGTGCGGCAGGAATTGGCCATCAAGCAGGCGGATGAATGTCGGCAGGCAGGTATTCAAACTATCGCGATTGGTTTTGGTGCCGCCGATGAAGAGTTTTTACGGCGAGTGGCCACCACGCAGTCGGGGGCCTACTTCACCAGCTTGAATGAGTTGACGGCGACCTTTGGAACGATTGCACGCGAAATCACTGAAACAGCCGGTGGACAGTTCACCGGTTCCGGAAAAGCTCTCCGTTTTGTTTCTCAAAACTGATTCTTTTCTCAACAGTGGCATGACATGGCGGATATTAACTTCTACACGCTGCTGGGGCTTGATCCCTCGATCACCGATCGCGACCAGATCGAGAAAGTGATTGAGCGAAATCGTAAGGAGTGGGTTCGGTGGGGAGACAATCCAGTTAAAGAGGGAGAGGCGAGGAAGAACCTCGGCTTGCTGGCAAGAATTCGCAAGGTGCTCTTGGAGTCAGAATACGAATCTGAGCGGCGATCTCAGGCCGAAGCTTTCCGAAAACTCAATGAGTCCGACACTGAGAAACTGGACGAAAAGATCAAACTCGAAGCGCTCGGAAAGTCTCAAATCTTCGAGTCGCAGTTCAAGGAATTAGCTGCGCACCTCGCGAAAGCCTTCAAGAAAAAATTCTCAGAGCAACAGATTCGGGATCGCTGCCGACAATTGGGGATCGCTGTTGTCGCGGACAAGAAGGTCGCGACGGAACCGGAGCTTCTGGATTCCGTCACCTACCGCGACATCGCTACCAACTTAGGAGTCGCCGGGGAGAAGGATCTGTACTCTCTGCTAGGCTTCCCGTTTGGCACAACCGATCTTGAGAAACTTCGGAACAAGGCCAAGGACAAGGCCAACGAAGCGCGTCTTCATCCAATGGACGCGGCATGGACTGCGAAAGGGGTTCTGGCCGGACACTGCTCCGTATTGTTCAAGGACGAATCAATACGCCGCCGCTATGACCGCACGGCAAAGCATTATCAACTCAAGCAAGTGCTGGACGAAGATCTTGAACAAGCGGGCCGCGACGGCGTGCTCACTAAGCCTGAGTGGGAACATTTACTGAAGAAAGCTCGGGAGGGCGGCATCTCTGAGGACGTCGCGACCGACTACATCTCGAATTGGTTGCAACGGCGAGCCGGCGGTCCCAAGAACTCACCAGAGTTCGATCAACACATCAAGACAGCGAATGAAGCGATTGACGGGAATAAGTTGAGCGAAGCTCAGGATGCACTCGATCGCGCGAAGGCACTCATTCCCGATCACTCGGAAGTGGCAGCGGCTGAGGAGCGGATCCGACGGTATCAAGATCGGGTGAAGGCCGAGGCCGAGCTGCGTGGGGCCATCGCCGCCAATAAGAATGAACGGGACATCCTCAGCGCGGCCGACCGTTGGCGTACATTTACGGACAAGAGCCTGGCTCCCTCCGACAATCAACGAGTCAGTGACGCTCAGGCTCGGGTCGAATTGCTGGACCGGTTTGCAGGTTGTCCAGCAGAGGCCAGCCAATCCGAAGATGAAGCGTTCCTGACGCGGTGGGAACAATCGCCGAATGTCACCGACGCTCTGAATAAGTCCGGTGATCCAGAATGCCGCAAGTTGGTCAAAACGCTGACAGAAGTCGAAAGGCGATTCCGGCAGGTGCAAGCGCTGCAAACAGCCGTAGCCGCCGCCGATCGCAGTGAGTCCAAAGAAGCGAATTTGCGGACAATCGCCTCCATTCTGCCGAACGGATATCGACACGCGATGGAAGCTCGGCTGGCAATGTCTGAGACGCTCCTGAGAGTGCCCCCCGATGAAACAGCAAAAGCGGAAGCTTGGCTGAAGCTCAAGTCCAGCGGATACGACGTCCAACACTGCTATTTTCGATCCCACTGCGAGGAACTTGCGAGGAGCCATGCGGCACGCGTCGTTCTGGAACCACTTTTGGCGGTCGACGACGAGGCAAACGATCGCCGTTACCTCTCTGTCTGGGACGAACATGGATTTGCGTCCGCAGAGATGGAACCTCGTTTCGAGAAGCGGATGGAGTCTGCTCGCATGAACGTGATGATCCTCGATCAGCTTCATAAAGCGGCGACGAATTCGAGCGCCTCATTGACGGACGAGTTTTCCATCACGAAAACGGCGGATCGACTGCCACGAGAATACGTCTTCGAATTGGCACCGAGGGTCGAATTGGCGCGTGCTCTTGTGACCAAGCCTCCGTTAGAAGTGAAGATTGCGAATGCTTGGGAAAAGATTCGCGACCGACCGTGGAAGCCGCTGGCGCAAGAGACCATCAGGCGATGTGAAGTCGCGATTCGCCGTCGTGACACCGTCGCGAAGTTACAGACCATCGCTTTGGGTGTCGAGGCCGAGTTTGACCGGCAATTCGTGACGCACTGGAATGAGTCCGAACTGGAAGACGTGACGGAGGCCGCCGCGCTGAAGGCCGAGTATGTCAAAGCCGCCGCACGCGTGGCCGTATTGGAAGAATTCGAACAATTGGCGGTCGCCAGGACGGTGGGCTTGAAGGGGGAACCGCGCTGGATTGAAGCCGACCGGCGACTGCCTGACGAATACTGTCATCCTTGGAATGCACGCGTGGAATTAGCGCGAGCTCTGACGGAGTCTCCAATTCGTGAATCCCAAATTGCCGACTGTTGGGGCGAAGTCGCGGGTTCGAAAGTGGAGCCTTCTGATCCCGAAGTGGCAGGACGCTGCCGACTCGCGGTTCGTCGCGACACGGCGATGAAAAAGTTGATTGCCCTTGAACGCGAAGCAGCTCCGTTGGACGAGCGAGACAAAACTTTTGCCGAAGTCTGGGATGCCAAACTCTTCGACGGCTGTGCGGAGGCTGATCGCTGGCGACAGGAAGCTGAAGAGTCGGTTCGACGGGGACGCGACTGGATGGAGATGGAACGAGCTTTGGATGAGGGAGTGGATTACTTGCGGATCAAGCGACTCGCAGCCAGCCCCCGGCTGAAGTTCGACTATCCGGCACGCGTTCGGCGACGAGATGAAATCGAAGCGGCGACACGCCGAGCGACTTCGATCGAGCAGTTGCAAACATGCGTTCGCGAAGGGCGAGACGAAGAGGCTTTTGTGGCCTTCGAGGCGTCGGGGCTGATCCGCGCCAACAAAGTTTTGAAGCACTACTGGGCGGAGTTAGGCGATTTTGTGGTTCATTGGTGGCAGTCACGCGTGAAGTTGACGTTGGGGGATCGCGCCTATGTGCTCTCGCCCGATCGTAAACAAGTCCATGTATCGTGGAAGTTCTCCGATGCCGGCCTGGGAGTGAAGTTTGAACTGGCCACCAGCGCCGAAAAACATTTCAGCGACCTTCGTGCTGACGAAGTGCAGGGCCGAACACAGTCGATGACGACGGCAGAACTGGCTGCGATCGGTGGGCGTGTCTCCTTGCCTGCTCCTGTGGGAGGCCAGTCTCTTTTCGTGACCGTTTGGGCGGTCGCTCAATGTGGCGAGCATGTCTTGGCCAGTGAGCCCCTTCAGATTGGCCCGATCACCTCGGTCTCAGACATTCGCAAACAAGGCCGCAAGAAGTCGTGGAGGGGTTTCTTGTGGAGGCTACTCAACCATTAGTCCCGTGTGTTGACATGGACCAATTGTTTCATCCAGTGTCCCGAAGTTGAAATGCTGGGGATTTCTGCAATGGCTGCGACCACCAATAAGAACGCGAGTGCCGCAAAGACCGCCACGGCCAAGAAGCCGACGTTGCAATCCGAGCAGTTTGTCTACACCCATTGCAGTCCGAACGAAAGTTGCAATGGCGAAGCCGGCTATCAAATGCGGCTCCGCACTTGCGGCAATCAGCAGATGCAAGATTTCACCGAGAGGCTGAGCTACGAGCCTCCCGACACCCTGATCCAACGCCCAGAATCCGCGCCGCACCGTCTGGCTTGGTTGAGATGCCCCGTGAATGACAGCGAAACTTACCATGTCTTGGCCCACTCTCGCTATTTGGGAAGAGACACGGTGGGCCGCTGGGGCAACTATTACACGCGAACAATCTTTTATTCCCCGCGAATTCCCTTGAAGCGAATCCTTCAATGTTGGGGTTCACCCCTCTGGGACGACACTGATTTTGGCGACAACGGGATCGAGTTTAGCGCGAAATTCGCCGGCCTTCCCGATGAAGGTGACTTCATCAATGACAATCAACTTGAACGGTTTTTGTCGGACAAGGGGTTCCCCGACCGAATCGGCTCGATTTCGCCAGATGATCGCTGTCGTCTGTTGGCATGGACGACCACCGCCTGCTTAAAGGCACTGGATCCGTCATCCAGCCGGCATGTATACCTGCACGCGGAGCCGTGGTTTGTGGCACTGTTGCTGTATGGTGTGGCGACAATTCTGCCGGAGCGATTTCTTCGCCGACTCACCTTCTCGACCTTTGAGAAGCCGGGCCAACGATTGCGAAGTTTCCAATTTGCGACCGTGATTGGCACCATTACAGACGCCCCGAACGATGGACTCCGAGACGAGTTTCTGGAGCGGCAAGGGCTGGTCCTGGACACGTTCACGCAAACCTGTAGTCCCGAAGTGGAGAAACCGCTCTTTGATGGACTGGACAACTACGTCTTTCTCGCGGCCAACGGTGAATGGGACAAACTGAAGGAACTCCATTCACTCTTCTCTCTGGATGAGACAACTACCACAAAGACACTTGGTGAAGCATGGCAGGTCCATCGTGAGCGGGACTTGTTGTTGACCCACACCGAGACTCTTTCCGACACCGATGTCGTCGCCGCAATTCAACGACTTCGAAAGTTGGAATTAGGCGAGAAGCTGCTTGAGGAAGAGGCTGCTGACGAAAAGGGTCCGAGCCCCGATCAGGAGCGTCGCCAAGATTGGCGTGAGGAACTTTGGGCAATGATTCGGGCTCAGTGCGTGCGTCAGCCGCAATTGCGGCAGGAATTCGCTGACATCCTGCGGCAGCAATTGGCTCTTCAGCGCCATTTTCAGATGATTGAGGATCTCCTTCGCAAAAAAGACAGTGCTTGGTACGACAACTGGCGACTTTTTCGGGCACTACGCGAGGAGTCTTCTAAAGAAGGTCGGAGAACCGCGGCCGCCGATTTCAAAACGTTGCTGACTCGCGTCGAACCACGCAGTCTTGAACTCTCGACGCGGTTGAAATTGTTGCGCGAATACCAGGAACTCAGCGGTTCGAAAGGACCACTCGATTCGCAGCTTACAGGACTGTTGGTATTGTCGGACGCCGACAACGTTTGGGATCTCACCACTGCGGATCCGCCGTTCCCCGTGACTTGGACAGGACAGGCTCTGGCCGCCAGCGTTTGCGAAGAAACCGCGAAGGAAATCGTCCAATTTCTTCTGGGCGCGAACGAGGAGGACAAGACATACGGTGATTTGTGGATGGGCTTCAAAAACGCTTACGACATGGAGTCACGAGCTGAGAACCGCAGACAGAAGCTGGAGTTGATGTTCGCCGCTCATCCCGCTGAAGTGTTGAATCTGTTCTTCCTGCTCAAGAGTCGATTGAAGTTCTCAGACAATGACTTGTCGCCTCCATTCTTCAAATCTCTGTTGGAAGACTACTGGAAACAACTCGAAAGTAGCCCGAAGAAGCAATACGGCTGGATGCATCATTTGTGCGATATCACCAAATTGGAAATGCTCCGCCCGTATCTCCGTGAAGATCCCATCTCCGCAAGAATCTGGTTCACTGCGCTGGAGGCGATGGGATTGGGGCTGTTGCTCGAGTGGACACCGCAGGAAACCAACTTTGAAACGATCAATTCGTGGGCGTCGAAAGCGTCCAGTCGATTTCCAGACGAGATCGAGAAACGACTGGAAGACATCGATGAGAACCGGAAGAAAATCTCCGCGCGTGGGAAGGGCCGACGTTTCTTAATGGTCGCGATGTCTGTCTTGGTGGGATTCGCTCTCGGTTGGGGCGCGTCTGAGTGGGGGCCAAGTGTTTGGAAACTTCTCCCGGGTCATTCGGAAAAAAACTCCCAAGAAAAGAAGGCTGACGGTCAAACAAAGAAGTGAGTGAAGTCATGGCAGGACGTTGTCTATTCAAGTCGTTGTTGGGTCTGATGCCATTGCTGGTGGTTGGCTACGCCCTGCGCGCGGACATCCAGAGTTACATCCTCTCTTCGCTCAAAGCCGTCGACCTACCCGAAGTCGAACAATTGAAGGCTGCGGTCGAGAACCCACGCGATCGCAAGGAGGCTTGGTTGGCGGTTCTGGACGGAACCGAACCGATTCCTCAAGCCAAGGGAAATGATTCGCCCGAATTTGCTACCGTGTGGGACACCAGCAATCGTGGCAGCGAAACACGAAAGAACGCACAACGATTGCTCAAAGAACTCGACCGAGTCACTCCCGACGAGGGAGACTCGGAGACGCCAGACGATGTCAGTCTTCCCGCAGACTTCCCGTTTCTCACGGTGTGGACAGAGCAGAGAAAACTGGTCGAGGTTGAACGAAAACTCCAGGCGGCACGACGGCTGAATCCAGACAACGTCAAAGAATTGCGAAAACAATTGGCGGACGTTCGCAAACTTCTGAAGGATGCCAAACAGGATCAGCTTGCCATGCATGCCGATTTTCTACGTCAGGAAGACGCGGAGTTGCAGGGGCACGAGCTACGAAATCTCAAACCTTTGCGGACGGAAACGCTGTTACTGCCCTTGGCTGAACGAGGTTTTCAGGTTCTGGCTGATCGAGCCTTTGACGAGGCTTGCCAGAAGTTGGCGGCGCGGATTGATGGCCTCAAGGGGTACACCGCCGGATATGGTCTCGTTGGCTCCCATGCCGAATGGATCAAGAATGAGACCACCCATTGCGAGCAGGTCCGGCGATTCTTGGAAGCCGTACGTGACCTCGACGAGTCGCGAGTTGGAGAACGTATACGCTGGCTGGCAAAGTTGCACGAGGCCAAGGAGGTTCCGGAATCTGTTCGCGCATTGGCCCTGCTGGGCACGCGCCGTATTTGTGAGATGTATATCGCACGTACAGTGCCGCTGGATGACGTCGTGCTGGCGATGGAAGGTGCAGAACCAGAATCTCAGAGTCTGCCCGTTTCCCGAAAAGAAATTGTGTTGGTTTGGGAAGACAAACGTCTGGAGTGGTTGGTCGAAAGTGGGCACGACGAATTCACTCTTCCTCGCGAGCGTCTAAGGCGTGTGATCGTCACCGGGAAAGGTGCTCGACCGGCGATTCTGGAAGGCACTCCGAAAAGTGAAGCGGCGAGCACATACAACCGACTCCGGCTCGATATGGCCTGGACCATCGAAAGCCTGCAGCGTCTCAAACAAGGATGTCAACCGCATTCCACATTACTCGGCGAAGCGTGGCCAAGGGTCGTCGAACTGGAAAAACTCGCGACGGAGCTTCCCGCGTTGTTTGTCATCTCGCAGTCAGAATGAGATTCGCAAATCGGCTGCCGTCGCGCAAGCGAAAGGTAATGGCAGCCTGGTTCAAGAACAGGAACGATCTCGTGAACACGAACTCGCGTGAGCAATTTAGCCTGGGGCATGTGCCACGGCATCGAACTGCCAGCCAACTCTGGTGGTGGTCCTTTTTCGGTGTTGTTGGGATGACTCTCGGACTCACATTCGAGCATTGGTCGGTTGATCGGATCATGGCCCAAGACGCCCCGGTACTCACTCCGTCTCAAGAGGCGATGCGGCTTTTGAGGAAAGCTTGCTTCGAGAAGGAAGGTCTGCGTGGCGTTCTCGTTCAATCTTGTGAACTCCGTCAGGGCGAGATCACGCTGCATGTGCTGTTGGACCACGATCGGCAGCGGGAGCCACTCGAACAGGAGACGCTCAGCGTCGTCAGTGCGTCGCCGCGCCTGCGAGAGTGGAAGGCAGCCAAAATCACTTTGAAATCGGCGACAGTCCTGCCTCTGCGATCCGAATTGCTGCCGAAGCTGCAAGCTCTGCTGGCCACGAACGACCTGACGGATGCACGCACACGGCAATTACTTCGTCGGACTCGATTGGACGATGCCCGTTTTGACACGGATGGCGGCATCTTGTTCGATGCGACCAGTTTGGACGCAGAAGCTCTGGCAGAAAGCACGCTCAAAGCAAGACCGGCGGACTCCGCGGAAAACAGATTGCTCGTGGAGATCGAAGAACTCTTGACTGGGTTGCTTCCCAAAGACGCCTTTTCCAAATGGCGTTTGCTCAACAACAAAGTCCGGCTTCGGGCTCTGAAGTCACCGGTGCTTGAATGGCAGGCGATGGCCGTTGCGGGCGAGAAGTTTGACGGACTGGAACTGACGGATGCCTTCTATGACGAAACGGGCCGGCTGGGGATGACAGGCAGCGTGCAAAAAGACGAACAGCGACAAACACTCGAAAAAGCCCTGCGTCCTGTTTTTGATGCTTCGCCAATTTGTCGCCAGCGCGAGGAAGCCCAGAAGGCGATCGACGGACTCGAACTGAATTCCTTCGCCGCGTATGTCGACAATCTGCGTCAACGAATGTGGGCGAAAGATGCGCCTGACGCACGCCGCACGCGTGTGCGGCGCGTTTACTTTGTGAAACCCGGCGAGGCGGCTGCCGAGGCCGAAACCATCGACCCGCAACTCGGCCTCGCCGGCGATGCGGCTCAGGCCGCATTGTTGGCGATCATTCAAGCCGCCCATGCAGGCATCCTTGACCCAGAATTGCGAAAGCAGGTGACTAAGTTCCGAGAGGTCACGATCAAAAAGCTGCCGTCGCCCGTCGCTATTGTCCAAGAGGCGATCGCGAAACGAGCGGACCTGGATGGTGTGCGAATCGACGAGGTCGCCTTCGATTCACAGGGCCGGCTGAACTTTCGAGGGCAATGCAACGCGCAGGAGGAGGCGGCCGCGTTGCGAGCACTGCTGAGCAAGAGCCTGCTCGCGGTTAATCATCCGTGGGCGGAACTCACGTTCGATGTGACCGCGATTCACGAATCGACGCGCGAGCTGCTGACCAAGTTTCGCCAGGCGGCCATGCCTTTCGACGAAGTTCGCATTGACCGTCTGTGGTTCGCAGAAGACGGGCACTTAAAAGTGCAGGGGATCGCGCCCGAGGGAACCGAGATCGTCAACCTAGCGGAATCCTTCAGAAATTTGGTGGCGAAACATCTGCAGGGGCAACGAGCGAATGCTCTGGCACAAGAGATGTTGATTGACATCGCAACAAACCACCCTAGTTTGCTGATGTACCTACGTTCGAAGATTGCAGATGACAAGACACTTGAGGGAGTTTGTCTCGATCGCGGATTCTATGACATTGAACGACGATTTGTGGTTGAGGTCGTCCAAGAGCGAACCGAGCAGGCTGCATTGGTTCGGACTCTTCTTATGGCAACCGCTGAAACTGCGGCCTGGAAGGACTACATGGCCGATGGTTGGGTGGCCGACTCTTTCCGAACCTTGCCGATGAATCCGCTCGTCGCTTGCCTCCGCAAAGGTCTTCCGGCTTACTCGGCCTTGGATGGAATCGACATCAGCTCGGCATTTCACGATTCACGAAACCGCCTAGCGTTTCGCGGTACGATCTACATCAGCCCGGTGGAAAACTCACAAGAGCGACTGGAAAAAGTACGAGCCAAATTGGAACAAGTGTTAGCTGGCCATCCCGATTGGAAGCCAAGGCTGCGCTTGGGCGTCAGCCTGACAAATTTGCAGATCCAAGCTCCAGATCGCGAACTCGCCCGCCGCGCAACTGCCGAGGCGATTGCGTTGATCGTTCGTCGCAATTTCAAGCCCGCCATCGAGAAACTGAACCTTGCGGCACTCCATGATCCAAGCGATTCGACAACTTGGTATCTGCGTGGTCTTTGCTATCGAAAAGGCTCGAGCGAGTCACGCGAAGCCGATCGTGATTTCTTTCGCGCTGCCGTCATCGAGCGAATTAAGAACGGGAACGATTGGAAAAGTCGTCTCGCTCGTATCGAAAGAATTCTAGACCCCGATGCGCGAAATGACGCTGATGAACTCGTCGATGTGTACCGGAACCTACTGCAAAATCGAGACAAGCTTGAGAAGGATCTCGGAATCGGACAATGTCCTAGTACATCAAGCAAACCGTCGAAGTGACTTCTCGTCGCCGGTCTTTCACGCAAGCGGCTTTTCACGGGACAGCCGTGCGTTGAGGTATGAACATGTGGCGGGAACAGCCGTTTGATCGTGCTCCATTGCTGGTCCAAGTGATGCGCCATTCCGAATTGGTGTATGGGTTCAATGCCCTGCACCGCGAACGGGGTCTTGTACGCGAAGATGTCCGCATCCAACTTCCGCCTCAGGAAAACGCGAGCCTTCGACAAACACTCCGGGAATTGACCAATCCAGCGGCAAGATCGCGTCCCGACTTGTTTCAAAAGCTTGGGTTCCTGTTGTTCAAGTTGGTGTTGCCGGAGTCGATTCAGGATCTCCTGGAACAACACGATGGCCCCCTCGTCTTCGCGGCCGACGAATTGTCGCTACCCTGGGAACTGTTGCACGATGGCACCGAGTTTTTGGCGTTGAAGAAGCCCTTCTCCCGTCGTCTAAAGGACTCTGAAGTGCTGGCGGATTTGGGGGTGATATCCCTGTTTCCGAAGTCGCGTGGAGGGGATGAACCGGTGCTGATCATCGCCGACACTCAAGGCAACCTGGACTCGGCCGCGGAGGAGGCCGAGGAAGTACGGTCTCTCTTGGAATCTCGTGGTGTTCGTTGCGATGCGTTGATTGGTCCCAAGGATTGCACGGTCGTGTCCATTTTGGGCCATCTCTCGGAAAAGGCGTATCAGATAATCCACTATTGTGGTCACGCCGAGGAAGTTCCCCTGAAGGATGACGCGACGAGCGCGATCCCGTTGGCGGGAGATCTCTTGATGGCGGAGTCCATTCGCAAGGTGCTTGTGGGCGAGCCGATCGTCTTCTTGAACGCCTGCTATAGCCACTCGTTGCGAACAGACCCAACCCGAACGGCGGATCGCTCCAGCTATGTCGGTGCAGAGATAGTTCGGTCGCTCACGCAAGCGTTCACGGTCGGGAGCAAGAAAGGGCGGGCGAAGGCGGTCATCGGTACGATGTGGTGGATCGACGACACGCTGGCCCGAGGTCTCTCGTCTCGGCTGTATCGCGGAGTGTTCGATGGACTGACGCTGGGTGAAGCAATGCGACAGTCTCGCCAGGAAACCGCCTGCCACAAGGACGATCCTCGTGACTGGAGTCCTTATGTCCTGTTCGGTAATTCGGAACTGACGTGGGTATCGCAGGACAAACAGCCGGCTTCGCCAGAAGTCGCCGGAGGCGGACATGCCCCGATGGTCGCCGAACGCATCGTGCCAATCCTTGTGACGTCGGAATCGAAGGCTCCCAAGAGTGACACGGATCAAGCGTCGAACGTACTTCGCGAGACTCACCCACAGACTGCCACGGCGAAGGCCCATGAACTCCCAACAGAAGTTTGCGAAGGAGACATTCCGTGGGCCGATGAAGTCCGAGTGACGCTCATGGGGGCCATTGCGGCGATGTCGAAAATGAAGTGGTCCATGTTCAGCACCGTGCATCTCTTGATGGGTCTGACTTATTTGGAACAAGGATATCTGACGGGAGCCTTGCGGACACAGCAGATCGACCCTGACTCGTTTCGCCGCCAACTTCGGCAATTGTTAGCGCAGCAGCAGCGAACATCGAGCTCCGATTTCACGGTCAGCGACAACGTCAAGGCGGTGTTTCGAGGTGCTAAGCGGTTGGCACGGGAACGGGGTGATGCAGAAGTGTCGGAACGGCATCTTCTGGCGTCCTTCTTGGGTACAACTCAGTCGAGTGCCATGCAGATTCTCGCGAAGGTGGGGATCGACCTTTCACGGCTAGCTCAAGACATTCGGATTCCGACGCAACCAACGTCATCGTTGGCGGCAACGCGAGAGGCACCAGCGTCAGGTGCAAAGAAGGCTCGCGGTGGTCGTGAGATTTCCAATCAACCGGTCGTCAATTCGCAAAGCGTTGTTGTGCCGATCCCATTTTTGCGTGAACGGGTCACGGTTGCGGGAGGTGAGCGGCGATCCCTGCCGCAAGATTCAAAGGAACCGTCCCGGCCGCTTACCCAAATTTCCGATGTTGTTCTTCCCGATGGCAGTCTCGATCGCCGCGTGTTTGAAGATTCGTGTATGACGGCATTGGACGCCGCGGCCGTGCTGGCTTGGAAGACCAATTGGCCGGACATTCGTAGCCCGCATCTTTTTTTGGGCATCTTGACGCGTGAGCAAAGCCAACTCGCAGGACATTTGCGCGCTCGAACGCGGCTCTGCCCGACCAGTTTGGCCAATTTATTGGTGCAGGGCTTGAATGGGCCAATTAACATTTCCCGCCCTGTCCCGAAACTGCACCAAAACCTGCTGTCCGAAAATGCCTTGGACCTCCTGCGGTCCAGTCTACGACTTGCCGTGCAGCGCGGTGCTTCCATCATCACCGAATCCGATTTGCTTGAGACGATTCTCGCCGACGAAACCAATGTCATCACCCGTACGCTCATCCAAGCCAAAATTGAGCCAAGCTCTCTACTTTGGGATTTGTCGCACTGGACGACGACCGTGATGGGGCTAGTTCGCCGAGATGAAGCCAATTCTCCGATGTGGCTGGCAGCTTGGCGCATCGAGACTGCTTGTTATGAGCCGCCCGTCGCACTCAAGCGAGCGGACGAAAGCCAGCGCCAAGCCGTGCTCCGAGAGTTGACCACGCGATTCAATTTCGACGAAGTTGAGTGTGCTGTTGTGCCATCGACTCCAGAAAGACACATTGATTGGCTTGCTACCATCGAAGGCCAGGTTTACGAGACTCGTTGTGCCGTATTTCTGATCGGACTGGCTTCGCCCGCCATGCTCCGATTACTCGATACCGATCCGGACATCCACTGGCTGTCCGAGGATGAACTTCGCGACGGTCATGCTTTAGACGGCCGTCTCATCGGTAAAGACTTGTCACGAGCGATTTCCGAAGTTTGTCTCCAAGTCAATGGGTGAAATGTGTGGCACGATGCGACAGTCATCTTGAGAGAAGCTGCCATGTCCGAGTCTGATGCGATGAACTCTGCTCTCAACGAATTCGCGGGCTTGTGGCTGTCGCGTTCGAATCCCGAACCGCCCGATCTTCCCGAATTCCTGCGAAAACATCCCGGCCTAACTCCACGACAGATCACGGAAATTTGCATAGTCGATCAAAACCACCGCTGGGGAAGCGGTCAACCACGGATTGTGGAGCAATATCTTGCCGACGTCTCCAAGCTCGCTGAGTATCCCGAGTTGATATTGAAACTTGTGATCAACGAGTATTTGTGCCGCCAGCAACTGGGGGGCGAATTGCCCGACGTGCATTCCTTTTGTCTGCGGTTTCCGGATCTGAGTGACGCGCTCCAAAGTCAGTTGGTGACCTTGAATGAGCCGGCGAGTTCTCCAACTCCCGTGGTGTATCCCAACATGCTGGTGACTCCCAGCAAGCTGGAATCGCTGGAAAATGCCCTGCCGCCCCGCTTCCACTTTCAAAAGATCATTGCGTCCGGCGCGTTCGGGGTCGTCGTTGGTGCTCACGACACGAAGCTGGACCGGGTCGTCGCACTGAAGATTCCGTTGGCGAATTTGAAAAACCGTCGCGATCGGGAGACGTTTCGAGCGGACGCGTTGGCGCTTGCGAAGTTAGACCACCCCCACATCGTGCCCTTGTTCGATTTGGGCGAACTTCTCGACGGTCGTTGCTTTTTGGTCATGAAATTGGTGACCGGGCAAGACCTCGAGAAACGGATGTGGGCTGGCCCTGCGTCCGTGGACCAGGTGAAAGCGTGGCTGATTCCGATCGCGGAAGCGCTGCATCACGCACACCAAAAGGGGATCACGCATCGCGACGTCAAACCAGCCAATATTTTGATTGACGAGTCGGGCACGCCGTACCTGACCGATTTTGGCTTGGCCATTACCGATGAGCAACAGCGCGTCGTGCGCCACGAACGGGCCGGATCGCTGTCTTGGATGTCACCCGAGCAAGTTCGAGGAGAGTCACATCTCTTAGACGGCCGCGCGGATATTTGGAGTCTGGGTGTTGTCTTGTACCAGGCGCTTACCCGCCAATTGCCGTTCCAAGGGCAGACAAGCAAGATCATCCAGGAGGAGATTCTCTACCGTGCCCCGAAGCCTCCTCGCCAGTTGAATGATGCGATTTCACCCAAGTTGGAGCAAATCTGCCTGCGTTGTTTGGAGACGTCCACCACAAAACGCTTCACGACAGCTCTGGACTTGGCGAATGCGCTGCGTGACGACCGTCTGGCCGCCGTGGTGACGATTCCCGAAGAAGCCTTGAAAGTTGTGTCGTTACACAAGATCGAGCAGGATCCGTTCCCAGTCTACCAAGTGACGCTGCACAATCTTTCGCACCGAGCGGTCATCCTCACCGAACTCAAGGTCGATGTCTCTGAGTTTCAGCCTTGTCGCCATGTGATGACTCGCGAATTGGTCCCCACCAGTCGCTGGCACGTGACCCTGCCCGCGGGGACGGGACTCATGTTTCACAAGCCACGACATCCAATCCTGATCGCCGCAGACGACGCCGCCATACTGGAACTTCGGCTCTCGTGCATCGCGGATCGCGGCGGGGCATGTCATCCGGCTCACCTGGGAAGATTCAGATTGCGATTCACCTTCTATGCGGGAGCCGGCATCGAGTCGACCACTGAGGACATCACGATCGGAGAAATCGAGGATTGAGCAATGTGCGAAGCCAGGCCAAGAGATTTCATTGGGTTCGACAAATGAATGCGGCATCAGTCTCAGACCAGTTGCCAGTAACTGACGCGGATCGCACGGCCTGGACCGAGATTCTTCGAGCGGGAGATCCTCAGTTGGACCCGGATGCGGAATCCTTGCATGCGCTGACGCTGCACTATCAACCAGCAATTGTTCAACGGCTGCGCGGGCCGAAGTGGCGTTTCGATCTTCACTCGGCCGACGCGCTCGCCCAGAAGTTCCTCGAACGCAAGTTGCTGAGCCGCGTCTTGTTCGCCAGAGCGAATCCTCAGCGTGGCACGTTTCGAAACTTCTTGCGAGTGGCACTGGACCGTTTCGTGCTCGATCAACTGCGGTCTCCGGAGGAACCGCTCGTGTTTGAGGGACGTTGCCGACCGGATGAATCGCAGATCGACATTTTCCTGGAAACACCGGCGGACAACGCGGAGGACGCCTTCGAGACTCTCTGGGTCCGAGGCGTTTTGCAGCGTAGTTTGGCTCGCATGTTGAAGTCCTGTCAGCAAACGGCGCGCATGGACCTTTGGAATGTCCTGGAAGCTCGCGTGCTCAGCCAGTCTTCTGCTGCCGACGAAGATGAAGACGGCACAGTTCTTGCAAAGCGGTTGGGGTTGAGTGGTCCCAAGCAGCTTGCCAACACGTTGGTGACCGCCAAACGGATATTGCGCAGGACGGTCGAGGAGGAACTCAGAACCGAGGCGGGTGGCGAGTTCCATTTGGAATCCGAAATCCGGGTGATGCGACATATCGTCGCCACTGGATTTTCGCTGAATGACCCGCATCCGCAGTCGGATCACAGCGTCTCGCCTGCGTCGACGATTGGTTCCTGGATCATGGTGCGACTCACCGAGGAGCTCGATGACGATCCGATTGTGGCGAATCTCAATCACGACCTCCGAGGCGTTCTGGACCAATCCTTAGCGGAGTTCCTGGGCTGCCGAAACACACGGAAGTTGGATCCCGAATCGGAATCGCGATCGCTGCGTCAATTGCTCATGGCCGCAGCAGCTCCAATAGAAGTCTGGCAAGCGATTCGAAACCGAGCGAAAGAGATCTTGCGCACGGGCGAGACTGGTCTGGCGACAGAAGTCATCTCCGTCATGTACTTCGCCAGCCAAGCGGCCGATGTTGCGAGTCGGTCTGAGGACTTGCTTCACGAACAGCACACGGTCGTCGCGCAGGGACTGCGAGGTTGCTTGGCACGCGACTGGCTTGATCCCGGTTTGCGCGATTTGTTCATCGACTGGCTCGGTCTCGCGACGCCGACGACTGACTGACGAAAGGGATGTGATATGCCTGCGGAACTAACGCCTGTCGATATTGGAATTGATCTCGGCACGACATTTAGCGTCTTGGCCGTCAAGGGGGTCGTCCCTATTCAGCCTGGATATCCACAGGGGGATTATCTGGAAGAAATCGACGTGACGATCCTGCGAACCCCGGAAGGTGACCTCACGTTTCCGTCGGTGCTGTGGATTCACCCGTCGACGGGTGAGATTGTGATCGGCGCGGAGGCGCGAGAAAAAGCTCAAGAAGGCTTCTCGCCCATCATGTTCTCAAAGCGGTCCATCGGCACGGACGAACCGCTGCGAATCAACCAACGATCACTCACAGCACTGGAGGTCGCAACGGAAATCCTGCGGCACATGAAGCAGTGCGCGGAGCGGGCGCTCGGTCGGCCAGTGCGACGCGCGGTGGTGACTCATCCCGCGTACTTCAACACGAATCAAGTGGAAGAAACGCGTGCAGCGGCTGTGGCAGCCGGATTCGTCATGGAACGGAGCGACCAACTTTTGATGGAACCCACCGCCGCCGCGCTGGCCTATTTGTTGACCGATACGCGCGATCCCTTGACGATTTTGACTTACGATTTGGGTGGTGGCACCTTCGACGTCACGATCCTTCGGCGACAAGACGGGGATACCAAAATCCTCTCGCATGACGGCGACCGGCTATTGGGCGGCTATCAATTTGATCGAACATTGGTGCAGTGGCTCTTGGACCGACTTCGCGCGCAAGGCCGAACGATTGCCATCGATTCCGAGAATCCCGTTGATCGGGGACGATATGCTCGGCTGATGCGGTTGGCCGAGTCCATCAAGATCAAGCTGTCGCAGCAAACGAACAAAAAGAGCTATGTCTCGATCAATGCGCCGGACATTTTAATCGACGACCGTTTGCGTCCAGTCCCGATCCAAGATCGGATCAACGCCGCCGAGTACGCCGCATTGATTCAGGAAGACTTGGGAAAGACGATTGCCTGTTGCCATTCCGCGATCGCGAAAGCCAAACACAGCGTGCCCGACCTTCGCCTAGATTGTTTGGTATTTGTGGGAGGCTCGACCTACGGTCCGTGGGTGACGGACGCGGTGTTGAGTGCTTTCGGAATGCGGGGCGAGCCTTTTCATCCAGACTTGTGCGTGGCGGCAGGGGCGGCATTGCATGCGGTGCGGCTCCCGAAAATCACGAGTGGCGAGCGCGGTTGGAGCCTTCAGATTGATTCTGAGGACAGCACGCCGCTGCCAACCACCACGATTGCCGGCCGGCTCTTGCCTCCACATTCCGGCAGTGCCGAAAAGTCACAAGGTGGTCTATCGAGTGACATCACGGTTCGATTGCGAGCAGAGCCGTCCTTTAGTCTCGCAAAGCAGTGCGGCTCTGACGGAGCATTTGCCTTCGAGGACGTCCCATTGCGAGAGGGAGTCGCGACAGCCATTCGAATTGAGGCGGTCGATGCGTCCGACCGCATGCTCATCTCGCACGACTTTCCCGTGCGATATCAACCGGAACAGACCACGAGTCAGATCTGGCCGACTTTGCCCAAGGCCATCCTGATCGAGACAGCCAGTGGACGAAAGCTGGTCGCC
>CAYSHJ010000615.1:0-1884 GCA_964430385.1 uncultured Planctomycetaceae bacterium | reverse complement strand
TCGTTCGTTGGGCAGCGTCCAGCAATCCGATCAGCGTGATCAAATTGCCGACTTGGCCGCGTTCATCGTCTCCCGTGATGGCGTGCTCGGTCTGTATCAAGGCCCGGCCGAAACAGGGCCGCGTGCCTTGGGACATCGGTCCATCCTCGCCAATCCGTGCAACCCACTGACTCTGGAAAACGTCAACCTGCGCGTCAAATTTCGTGAACGCATCCGGCCGCTGGCTCCGATGGCCACGCTCTCGGCCGCTCAGCGGTTCTTCGAGTTGTCCCCCGGTGCGGCGGATGACGACTATAACGCCTATAACTACATGGTGCTCACCGCGGCAGCACGGCCCGAGGCATTTGAAAAACTTCCCGCAGTCGTCCACCAAGACGGCACGGCGCGGGTCCAAATCGTTCGTGAAGAACTCGATCCGTTCACCTATGCGTACCTGAAAGCGATGGGGCGGCGATTGGGGGTCGAAGTCTCGGTCAATACGTCTCTCAACGTCGGCAGCCCGATCGTTCAAACTCCGGTTCAAGCGCTGGCAGCTCTCAAGCGGGCCAAATCGCTGACCGGCCTGTTACTAATCGCCGACGACGGGGAAACGTTTCTCGCCTGGCATCACGTCGCCGTGCCGCCGAAAGATGCCGGTGCTCAATTGTGTGCCTGGCTGGACGAATGGTCCACGGTTTCGAGGATTTGAGCGTCTTTGTTTCCGAAGACATGTCACGCGGATATTCTTCAAGACTGACGCGCGGTTTGGTCGGGGCTGATGTCTCGTGATTTCGTCACTCAACCACTGGAAAGTCACCATAATGAGCAGTGCAGAGCAGAAAGCGAAAGAACTTGGTCTTGCGTTTCCCGAGTTGAAGCCGGGGTATCTCAACCTGTGTGCGAAGGCGGGGAACCTGTATTTCACGTCGGGGCATGTGAGCGACATTAAGGGAAAACTCGGCCGGGATTTGACGGTTGAGCAAGGTTATGCGGCGGCTCGCGAGTGCCTCGTCAAGATTTTGCAGTCGGTGCATCACGCGCACGGATCGCTCGACGGGTTGCGGTGCGTGAAGCTGCTGGGCTGCGTGAACTCGACGCAGGATTTCACGGACCAGCATCTCGTCGTGAACGGCGCGTCGGACCTTGTGCATCAGCTCTTCGGCAAAGAGGAAGACGGCTGGCACGCTCGCAGTGCGTTGGGCTTCGCGTCGTTGCCGACCGGGCCAGCGGTCGAAGTCGAGGCGATCTTTGAGATCAAACAAACATAACACCGGTCCGCGCGAACTTAACCCATCTGCAACAACTTGCCGTGTCAAAGAATTCGATTCAAACAAAGGGTCGCATGAGAACTTCACTCCGATGGCTCGCGGCGTTGATTTGTTTTGTTGGGTTGAGTGGTCAATTGGCCTGGAGCGCCAGCGGCGATTGGCCGCAATGGCGCGGTCCATCGCACGACGGACATTCGACGGAGACCGACGTCCCGGTGAAATGGGATGCGAACTCGATCGTGTGGCGCACGGAGTTGCCGGGCGATGGACAGTCGTCGCCGGTGATTTCTGGCGACCGCATCTTTCTGACCGCCGCGATCGGGAAGGGGCGTGAGCGCGTCGTCTTTTGCGTCGATCGCCGCAACGGCAAGATCGTCTGGCAAGAAACGGTTTGGACGGGTGAACCGGAAGCCTCGCACGACATGAACGGCTGGGCGTCGGCCACGTGCGCGACGGACGGTCAACGAATCGTGGCGTTCTTCGGCCGCGGCGGAATTCACGGCTTGGATGTGGACGGGAAGAAGCTCTGGTCGAAAGACCTCGGCAAGTTCGACGGCGCGTGGGGCACGGGAGCCTCGCCGCTGATCGTTGATGACGTGGTCATTCAGAACTGCGACGCGGTGGGTGCCGCGTCGCT
>CAYSHJ010000614.1:0-7457 GCA_964430385.1 uncultured Planctomycetaceae bacterium | reverse complement strand
TTGCAGAAGCCACCCCGTAGCGACCCGCATCCCATTCCAACTCAGTGTTCTGTCAACCGACTTCGTGAGGACAAGAACTTCCCAAATTCCTCACCGCGTTCGCGGTGCGCTCTGTTGACAGAGTGGGGCCATATAGATGTTGGGCGATTGCTCGGTTGCGGTTCAATTAACCTTTCGGACGCCGAACGACTTTCAATTCGCCGACTGACCGTCAGCCGGCTGTCAAACTTACGAAAGTACTCAGTGTGGACGAACAGGTAAGATTCCCAAATGAAGGAGAGTTCCGACGGTCCCTATTGCAATGACAAACAATAGGGCGGCAGCATAAACGAGTATTCGTGTCAGCCGCATCATTCTCTTTTCGGCCCCGAGGTAAAACCGACGCAAGAAACGCGGACGCCACCAAATGAAGAGCAAGCCCGAAAACCAGAACGTCCAGCAAATCTCGATCGCGATTTCCGCCGGTATTTGCAACCAGAGATTACCCCAATTTCTCGCGAAAATGAGACAGGTAAATATGAAGAAGAAGCCGCCGAGAGTGAAGAATACCAATGTCAATTGGAGCTTACCGGCCACGCTCGCAGTGCCGTCAACACCCAATTTGCTCTGCTTCAAAACCATCGCTGTTCCTCACGAACGATGAATTGCGGTGCCGACTTCGTGCCGTAGCGTGTGATTGTGTTTTGTGTTCGTGATCAGCCGCCAATTCACGGTCAATTCGGCGGACGATGATCAGCGGCCATTGTCCTTCGAGCGCTTCACTGACATTCATTTGCGGGAGAGCGCGCCACATAACATCGAACGGTGACATCGTGTGGAGCGCGCAGTTGACTTGTGGTGAATTGTGTTCTGTGGTTGATCGGCCAACAGTAAAGTGACCCGCGCGCGGCCTAGCACGACTTGCGTGATTGATGCCGCCCGCGACGATTTCTGCTAGGCCACCGCTGTTTCGTGGGCAAATCACGTGGCGTCATTGTCTCCAAATCCGTCTCGCCAGTGCCATGATATCTCGCGCGCGGCCTAACACCAATCGGGTCGCGCGCGGCCTAGTACGTCTGGAACGTTAGCGGTGACCGTTGGAACTGGCCGACAGGATGTCCCAATTTGCTCACAGACTCAAGCGTCAAGCATGGGAACGGCCCGCTCACCGTGTCAACCAGTCTCAGAAATCGTTGCATTGATGCGCAGCCTTTGAACTCATTTCAACGGCCATCATCCAAACGAGCGCGATTCTCAGGAAACGTATGGAGTTCTCGGCACACAAATCGTGCGTCGAAAAACGGACGAGAATCTGGGACGAAGTCCGTCGGTCATCAATGGGTCGTTTTTTGCGAATCCCGCAATACGGATGAGTTGATGCAACGGCGGCCACGAGACGCGTCGATTGCAACGGTGACGCGATGCTGCCGCTCACTAAAGCGCATGGTTAGGCCTCTCGCCTCTGGTCGTTCCTTCCACAGCCGCCCAGCAACTGAATCATGCTCTCGTAACGCTCCGCGGCCTCGGTGAACTCCCAGTGGCCAAGGCATCCAACATGGGACCAACGTATTCCGATTGATCGATCAGGGTTTCGAGTTCCTCTCGTCGCTTGGAAAGTCAGGGATAGCCTTCGACGCGCTGAAGCCATCGCTTCACTTCTCGCGGATCACGGCAATGTTCGCCAGTACCACCAACCGCCCGCGACCAGCGCGATCAGCAAGCACGCGGCGATCACGAGCACTTTCCTCCATGGAAACCGATAATCCGGATTCGGCGCGCCGCACTTCGGGCACAACGCCTCGGTGCCAGATCGCCACAAGTACACCCGTCGGCAATCAGGCTGGTGACACAGCACCGGTTGAGCCAATACTAATGCCGCTCGCTGATACCCCCAACACCACACCAATCGCAACTGCTCTTGAGCGTCTTGGTAGTGAAACAACGCCCCCTCGGCGCAGCCTTGAGTCGGATCGCGCAGCAGCTTCTCGAAACAGTCGCGTATAACCATGGCAATCTTCTGCTCGGTTGGGCCGCGCGGTTTGATTTGTGCGAGTTTCTCGCGCAGTGCCACCACCTCGCGTTGCAAGCCGCGTTGCAGCTCGGGGACGCTGACCGGGCGAAGGCGGTCGGGATCGACGCGGTGGTCCTGGTCGTCGTTCAAGTAAAACTGCACCGACCGAGCGTCGACCCATTCAGGCTCAGCCACGAAACGCCCCAGCCAGACACGCAACAGCCGTCCGCGGGACGACGACAGCCGCCCGTGGGACGACGAACAATCCAACAACGGAGTGCCGGGTTCCAACGAAATTTGCCTAAAATCGCCCGGTCGTTCGGACAGATCAACACGAGCAAACGGGGCTGTCACACGAGTCTCCGAATGATCTGCCGACAAGGGCGGCCCTAGGGGCCCGTGGGTTGTCGGCGCGACACTGAGTTTCGTGAATTGAATCTGTCGCAATTCGCTGGGCGGGAGGCTTTCCGCCGGGCTGTCTGGGAACGGTTCCTCCCAGTACGTGGGCCGAACGAAACTTGGCCCTTTGTGCTTCAACTTCAGCGCATGCTCCCATTCCTGACGCACGAATGGGGAACGCATCGAGTTCCTCGACCAGAATAGTTGGAACACGTCGGCTTCTTCGATCATCTGCAGCAGCCGATTGTTCCAGTGCTCGCCGGATCGCAGTTCCTTCCAATCACGCAAGTAGCGGTCGCCGAGCGTTTCCACGTACTTTTCAAACTGCTCGACAATCGCCAGATCGCGATGCGAATACGAAGCGAAGATCTTTCGGTATCGGGGAGCGGTCGCGGTATCTCTTGGCGCCTGTTCAACATTGTCTTCCGCCGAATTATCGACTTTGATCCGCAGCGCAACTTCAGCCAGCAAGATCGCCCCCAAGAAAACGCTCATCCGGCCGCGCAATGTCTGGCCGTCGTATTCCGGAGTGGATCGCACGCGGAATTCCACGCGGTGATAGTTTTCCAGCCAGCGAATCGTCTGCCGAGTCGGATTGAACGCGGCGCCTTCCATTTCCGGCACGAACGTCAGCTCGCCTTCCCGTGGCACCGAATGCGAACTGTCCTGCGTGGTGTTGGTAAATTTATCGAGTTGAGCTTCAAGCGTTTTGGCGGCATCGGCCTGGACAGCTTTTGTCGGTTCCGGCTCGTCCTTGTCCGCGTCCTCTGGCAAGGCGTCCAGGTGTGCGTAGGCCAACAGCGGATACCACTTTTTCGGCCGAATGGATTTGGGCCGATAGACGGTGAATTGCACGTTGTCATCGACACGGATCGGCGGCTTCGTAGCATCACGTACTTCCGCTCGAACATCCCTGGCGGGAGCCTCACATGCAAGGTTGCCTTCCACCCCGGTTCGGATGTCCAAATTCAAGACCTGAAAGATGGATTGCGGGTCGCCATCGCAGATGAATCCTCGGGCGCCTGTTGGCATTCCGCTGTTCGCGGCGAGTACGTCCGGCAGAGGGCTCGCCATCCGGAAGAGCTGCGACAACCACCGGTCGGGCAGTTGCTCTTCAAGGTTGGGAAACAAGACCGGGTTGCCTGCCCTCGACGAGACGAAAACATTGAACAGTAGCGTATCACTGCCGTTCTTGTTCGCGATTGATTTCAAGGCGTCCGCCAGCATTACCACGTCACTGTAGTTGGCGTCGGTCGACTCATCATCCGTGATGTTGATTACGATCGGCGGGAAGCTCTCAGGAAAAGTCCTCACGAATTCCGCCACCGAATCCTTGGCAAGCTCGAGCGCCGCGTGCATACTCGCCTGGCCTTGAGCGACCGGTTCGAGCCAGACTGGAACTTTGGTTTCTTGTTCGACGAACCCACCGGCACCATCGTCGACTATCTTCACCCGCGTCTCGATGCGCAGCGGATTGTTTCCTACTTGGCTGGCCGGCACGGCCAGCCGTTCCCGAAGCACGCCGCCGAATCCCGGGTGGAGGCAGGGGACTCCCTCATCGGAACTGTTATATCCAATCAACCCAAAATAAAACCGATCCGCGATATCATTGCCAACCGTACATCGGAACAGTAACTCTTGAATGAGCCGATTGACGGCATCGGCAATGGCTTGAGCCTTGGTCGTACCCGCTTGGTAGCTCGCCGGATCGGACATGGATGCCGACTGATCGACAAGGAACAGCAACAGCGCGGGATGCACTTGGTCGATCGGTTCTTCATAACGTTTAGTCATGTTGATTTCACTCCGCTGGACTGGGACACCACAAACCAGATTCAAAAGCCGCCGTCTTTTATGGACCAATCGCCTGGGCACGAGAGCTCGTTGTGCGACCGCTTTTGCAAGGAATTCTCAAACCACCGGAAGTCGCTGCCCCAGCTACCACCTACCGGGAGATGGCAAGGCGTGTTTGGCAACACATGGCCATAGCCGAGCCGCACATACTCGATGCTGCGAGCTAGACATTCTTGAACGTCGCGCAACAGATCGCCCACGGTCAAGTGAGGAGATTTCTTCGCCAAGCCCGCGGCTTGAAACTCCACAACAAGTTCACCCGCATCCACGTCTGCCAGCGTCGGCATCAAGTACTCACCGTTCTCAAATCTGACCGGCTCCAGTTCCGACGGGGTGGGACCGCACACAAACGCCGACGTGTGGGTGTTGCCAATTCTCAGACCAAGGATGCTCATCTTCACGACTCCCGTCAAAGCCCCGCCTGTCAGACCGTCGTATGCTACATGGCAAAAATCGTGCTTTGCCAATCACTTCGTTCCGCCACGATCGTCTGCTCGCTGAGATCTTCACGTATCCGCCTGACGAACGGCTCGTCGCTGCGAGCGAAAGAGAGGAAGACGGACGTCATGGCTCTCGTCGGATTGGCAGGGACGGGTTCCGCACCACGAAGACAAAGGCCAGCCTACCCGCGGGCTGGGTGAATTTCGAGTCGCGAAACTGATCGGCAGCGGCCCGATCAAACCGATGTTGAGGGAAGCATTCAACAACCGCCCGGTTCGTCAGCCATTCATAGCTACCGCGATTCGACTCTTCCGATCAGAGGGAATTCCGACGATATCCTTGAGTTCTCGGGGCACACAGGCTGTGTCAGAAAAGGTTGCTTTGATGCGCAGCCGTTGAAGCCATTTCAACGGCCATCATCCAATCGAGTGCGATTCTCAGGAAACGGATGGAGTTCTCGGCACGCAAATCGTGCGTCGAAAAACGGATGAGAATCTGGGACGAAGTCCATCGATCATCAATGGGTGGATTGATGGGACGTCTGAAAAATCGTATGAGATGATAGGACAACGGTGAGCGTAACGCTCAATGATTGTTGTTGGACTCATCCGGATACACGTTGACGAGCATCGCGAGATCGCGTACCCCGCCGACATGTGGATCGTGGACCAGACCCTGTTTCGGCAGACGTACGAGTCAGTCGCGCCCGGCACGTGACCCGAGATTCGTGCGAACTGGGGCGACAAGCGGCCTCGCGTGTTGTCGGGGTCTGAAGCGCGCGAAAAGTGTTGGCGGCAGTCTGAAAGTGCAGCGCAGCACTGGCTGAAATTTCGACGACCAATCCAACGCGATGCAAACTCGTCACGGTCGAACTTTCGCCAGTGGCACACATTTCGAGAAAGTCTTTGCAACTGCCATCCCGCCGCCTCGTCTCTTTGAGTGCTCGAGAGGTCAACTTGGCGAACATTGGAGCAATGCCGACAGCTGTCGAGGTGCCGATTGTGGAACTGCTTCGAGCAACTCGACCCTGCGGTGCATGACCAAAGCTGCAGTCAGATCCCTGAAGGCCGCTCAGGTTTTCTTGTCAAGAGTCGCTTCCAAAACGGTAATGCTCTCCAGCGCGCGAGCGCGCGATAATACTCGATGTTTTGCTGCGCAGCTCGGTCTGGATCAGCGCTGGGATGCGGCCGAGAGGCCCCAGAGAATGCCGTTCGCTCGTGGCGGATGCTCGTTGCGACTGGGTTGTTGACGACGCCGAAAACAATTGGCGCCATGACATCACCCTCCGATTCAGGTAAGCCGATGCGCGGTAGTCGCTCGATCAACTCTCCAGCATCGCGTTCGAATTGAAATAGCTGAATCTGGTCTGCCTGGGCGCCCGCGATCAGCAATCCCTCAGCCGTCTGGCGCATCGATACTGACTGGAGGATCCCAGGTACCCACGCGAGCGGCGGTGACTGCTGCGGCAATCTGACTACTGTCTCGTTCATTGATACGTCGCTCTCGACGCGTAATGACCGGCTCGCTTCGCAATCCTCGGAGGCTACTTGGGCAAGGGCATTCGAGCTGATCCCATCTCCGGTTTCACTGTCCCAAACTCGCGAGCGACCCTGTTTCGTTCGCGCTATGATCCAAGCACCATCTGGGGAAAAGAGGACGTCCGAGAAAAGATCGTGATTTGATTTGATACAGACTTGGTGTTTTCCGGAATCGGTGTCCCAGACGTAAATCGTGGTCTGCTCTCGACGATCATCATGTGTCGAAGCGCTCACGAGTCGTGACCCGTCCGGAGAGAAACACACAGAGAACACAGAATCTTGATGCCCCGGAGGAGCGGAAATGGTTTTGCAGGTTCGAGTTTTCGTATCGATTTGTGAAACAAACCCTGGAGACCGGTCGATTCTAGTTACTTCCGCGCCGCTCCTGACGTCCACGATATGCACAGCGCCGGACATGGTCCCGGTGGCAACCATTTGGCTGTCCGCTGAAAACGCCATACACGTAGGCCAGTCTCCGCTCGAGAACCGACCACGCGACATGCCGGTTGTTATCTCCCACAGACATAGCGTCTGATCTCCACGGCTTGCGACAGATCGACCATCGGGAGCAAAGCGAACCTCGTGAACAAAGTTCCGATGGACGTGTCGATAATCGAGTTGATCCGTAACCACCGGGGCCCAGACGAGAATCACATGGTCACATCCACCGCTCGCTATGCGTTTTCCATCCGGAGAGAAACTCGCGCAGGTCACGCGGGGGTGCCGGAAGGCGTTAAGCGCCTCGCCGCTGTCAGCGTCCCACAACCGAAGGACGCTATCCCGCCGAAAACAGCTGACTACCTGACGGCCGTCTGGCGATACCGCAACGCTGTCGACACCCAAATTTGGATTGAAGGGGTTGGAGGTCTGCTTTCCACGGTGGGCTACGATACAGCTCAACTCGCGACGACTCTCGACGTCAAAGATGCGCAACGTGTTGTCCATGCCGCCAAGCACCAGTCGAGAGCCATTCTTAGAGAACGCCAGGCAGCAGATCCGACCATCCAAATCGGGATCACGCAGCATTGCGTCCCTACGGTGGCCAAGATCCGGACGGACCGTTTTTTCAAAAAAAATGTCCCCCGCTCCGTTTTCGGTAAGGCGCGAATGCACGCCTCCCACCGCGGCGACGGCGATTCGACGACCATCGGTCGAAATCGTTGTACAGCCACCGCCTTCTACTAGAAACGTGCCGGTCGATTTGCCGTTGTGGAATAACCAGCGATGGACAACGC
>CAYSHJ010000613.1:0-2080 GCA_964430385.1 uncultured Planctomycetaceae bacterium | reverse complement strand
CTCGGACGATGCTCGTGATTGGATCGGTCGTCTCGTTGCCGTCGCTGTTGGCGTTCACCGCCGGTCGCGAATAGACGCCCAAGTGCGAATGACTATCGACGAGTCCTGGAATGATGACCTTGCCGCTGACATCGATCACCTTTGCCCCGGCCGGAATCGCGACCTTGTCGCCGGGCCCGATCTCGGCAACCCGCCCGGCTTGTACGACGAGCGTTCCATTCTCAATCGTTGGGCCGGAAACGGTGTGAATCCGCGCGCCACGAAAGGCAATCGCTAGGGAGGGCTTTTCATCCTTGTCGAACGCTCGCACGGGAGTTTGTGTCGCGAAGAACGCGGCACCGAGAACGAATGCCGTCCACATCCGTCGCCGTTGATTGCGCACGAAATGCTCCATTGCCGTCTCCTCACGCTATTGCCGCCGGTTGGTTGTCACGCGAATCCGCATGCCGCCATCGAACGCGCGAGACTCTAACAGCGCGACGCGGCCGTCTGTAGGACGGTGCGGGTGGAGGGCGGGGCTGACGGCGAATCACAGGCGAGACGCCTGTGCCACGAGGGATTACTCGCCGCCACGTTCGCTGGCTCGGCCTGTGGTGGCGACGACGCGCGCGCGATCTTTGAAGTTGTAGCGGTCGCCAGACTCCAACATCGCCGGCTTGAGCGATTCCGTTCGCGATGCACTTTCGAAGACCGCGACCTGGTTCTCGCCGACAACTTCCATCACGTGGCCGCGCACGATCAACGCGGTCGAGTCCTCGATCCCCAAGCCCACGACCTGTGGGTGCTCGTGTTTGAACTGCACCATGCCGTCGGACGGCTCGCGGCGATTGAAGCTCTGCGCGATCGCGACACCCGGTAAAAAGCTGAAACCACGGTCACAACCTTCCAGCACAATTTTATGGTTGGGCATCGGACTGGACTTGAGCGGCAGCTCGCCTTGCATCAAACCTCCCGAGGCTGTGCCTCCGATCACACCGCCACGCCGCAGCACATCATGGCAAAGCTCTTCCGTGACTGTGCCAACGCACGATTCGACAAACCGGTGCTGCCGACTGCCGCTGAACCAGATGCCGCGCGCGGTCTTCAACAGCGCGACGAATTTCGGATCTTCGACTTCTTTTCGCGTCGTGACTTGAACTCGCTGCACGTTCTTGACTCCAGCCTTGCGCAGATCATCCATCAGCGACGATTCGGCATCCGCATCCTCGTCTCCGTCGAGCGACACCACCGCGACGATTGCATCGGCGCCGGCGGCCGCGGCGAATCGTTCCGTCGCCTCGGCCGGGATGTCTTCGCCGCCGACAATCACCAACGTTCCGTCGCGTACCCGCGGCACCGATTCGGCGAGCAGCGTTGGCGGCTGCAGACGTGCTGTCGCGATACGACTGAGCGACACCAGGTCCGCTTCGTCGTTACGACGCAAGGTTTCCATGCGCGCGTCCTGCGTCTCGGTGCGAGCGAAGCAGATGCGCACTTCGGAATCGCCGATGACCGACAACCGCCGGCCTTGCACGACCAACGCCGTGCATTCGTCAATGCCAAGGCCGACCAGATCAGGGTACTGTTCAAGGACCTTTAGCAAACGGTCCTGCCGAAAACGCCGCACGAAATGTTGATCGACGATCGCGCCGTCCAAAAAGCCGAAGCCGCGTCCGACCTCAACCATCGCGGTGCCGCGCCGAATCATCAGCCGCGACATGACCGCCGCTCCGGCGGACGTGCCGCCGATCACACCACCGCGTTCGAGCAACTTGTGCAATTCGGTTTCCGTGCGTGTGCCGGAGTACGTGTCGATCAGCCAGGCTTGATTGCCGCCCAGAAACCAAACGCCGGTCGCGCGTGTCAGCGGTTCAGAAAACTCCGCGCGGTCAGCCTCCTCCCGCGAGCGAGTGTGCAGAATCGTCAGTTCCGCGAATTTTTGCTGACGCCACCAGGCGACATAGAGTTCCAGGTCAGGGCTGTCCGCCGTCTGACTGGCCGTGGAGATGATCACGACCCGCGCCTGTTCGCCTCCCGCGAGATCGACCACTTTTTGCCGCAGCGGGTCCGGCAAGATGCCTCCGCCACAGATGACCAATGT
>CAYSHJ010000612.1:0-1881 GCA_964430385.1 uncultured Planctomycetaceae bacterium | reverse complement strand
GGCGAACCTTGTCGGACCAGTAGTCGTAATGGGCCAGTCGCCGCAACGACGCCTCCACGCCGCCGGCGATGACCGGCACGCCGGGGAAGGCTTCTCGCGCGCGTTGGCAATACGCCAGCGTCGCGCGATCGGGCCGCAATCCAATCCGACCGCCGGGCGAATACGCGTCGTCGTTGCGGACCTTGCGGTTGGCCGTGTAGTGATTGATCATCGAATCCATGTTCCCCGCACTGATCGCGAAGAACAGCCGAGGCTTCCCGAACCGCCGCCACGCTTCGCACGAATGCCAATCGGGCTGACTGACGATCCCGATGCGATAGCCCGCCGCTTCCAGCACTCGACCGAGAATCGCCATCGCGAAGCTCGGATGATCGATGTACGCGTCGCCGGTGACAAAGACGATGTCAATCTCGTCCCAGCCGCGCTCACGAGCTTCTTGCATGCTCATCGGCAGCGGCTTCCGCGAGCGCAGACTCTCCGCTGTGGTCCGCAACGCCGCCAGCGGGTCGTTCACCGCATCGGGCCGCGAAATCACAGGCAATTCCAGTTTAAGGTGATTCATGACGGGCGAGATTATACGCCGACCACTCCTCGCTCGCATGCCTGGCGTCACCACAATCGTCTCGACTCTCCAAACATCGCGTCCTTCGGACTGGTCCAAAAACAAGATCGTGTTGATCAGCCGGAACGCGCTAGCCTGAATTATTCACGAGCCGAGGAGATTCTGACGCAGACTGCTTCACACTAGCCCGACGCGCAAGCGAGGGAAGTTTGCCTCTGTCCCTCGCTTGCGCGTCGGGCTAGCGTCGGCTCGTGAATAATGCGGGCTAGCGTCCGGTTCAGTTGGAGACGCACCAACCGAACGCTAGCGCGTTCCGGCTGATCTCAGACAAATCACGGTGTTTTCCTTGGAAACGTGCTTCGTGGTGAGCAACCAAACCGTGACGTCAACCATCGGCATGCCGTTTGGTTTGGAACGAGCGCCCAGGCTGTTACGATCAGAAGCATGTCACCTGCCAACATCCATCTCGTCGATGACTCGCTCGCCGGCAAGACGGTGTTGGCGACGCTTCGACATTGGCAACCGGAGTTGAGTTGGTCGGCAGCTCGACGCCTGCTGGCGGCTCGACAGATCGCCGTGAACGGGACGTTGTGCCAGGACGAAGCTCGACGGCTGCGGACAAACGACGTCGTCGAAGTCAGCGGCCGAGCGTTGCCCGCCGCGACGCGACGCGATGACATCAGTCTGCGATTCCGCGACGAACATTTAGTCGTCGTCGAAAAGCCAGCCGGACTACTGACGGAGCTTCCGACCGCCGAAAGAACCGCGCATCGGCATGGCCGACCACGAACGCCGACACTCGACGCGATCTTGCCGCGAGTCATCGCCGAGTACGAAGGCCGTCGTCCGCGCCGTGGTGTCGATCAAATCTTCATCGTGCATCGACTCGACCGCGACGCTAGCGGCTTGCTGGTGGTCGCGCGCACGCCGGAGGCGCGCGATGGTCTGGTGCGCCAGTTCGCCGCGCGCACACCCAGCCGAGTCTACTGGGCCATCGTGCCCGGCCAGATCGAGTCTCAGACGATTCGCTCCCGCTTCGCACGCGACCGAGGCGACGGCAAACGCGGCAGCGTGCCGCTCGTCAGTGACGATCAAGGACGGACTGACTTCCCGGTTTCCCGAAATCCAAAATCCAAAATCCAAAATCCGAAATTGGCCATCACTCACGTCCGACCATTGTCCTCGCGCCGCGGCCACTCGTTGGTCGAATGTCGTTTGGAAACCGGGCGCACGAATCAAATCCGCATTCACCTCGCGGAACTTGGTCATCCGATCTGCGGCGACGTGAAATACGGCCCGGCGCCCTATTCGCCCGAACC
>CAYSHJ010000611.1:0-4182 GCA_964430385.1 uncultured Planctomycetaceae bacterium | reverse complement strand
CAAGACTTCTTGGCGATCGAGGACATCGCGCAGCAGCACGTATCCGTTCTCAACAAATGATCGCCGCAGGGCCGTCGGGGCCGACCGTAAAGCCGTTGCCTCGAACAGCGGTCCCAGGAATTCATCGGGGACAGGTTGTTGTTGAGTACGGCCGTCGAGCATGAGATTTACTCCTGAGACAAAGCGATCACATTGGCCGCTCCGCCGTCGATGGGAATGGTGCAGCCGGTGACGTAAGCGGCTGCATCGCTCGCCAGAAAAACCACAACCCCCGCGACATCGTCCGCCTCGCCCCAGCGGCGCAGCGGGACGCGATCCAGCACTTTGGCCGAACGCTGAGGATCATTCTGCAACGCGCTCGTCATCGGGGTGCGAATCCAGCCGGGAGCCACAGCGTTCACGCGGATGCCGTGCGGTCCCCACTCGGCAGCGAGATCTCGGGTCAGCGCGACGATGCCGCCCTTCGTCATCGCGTAAATCGACCCACCGCGGCCGAGTCCCACCAAGCCGCCGCCCAACGCCGATACGTTGATGACGCTGCCTTGCTGTTGAGCCAACATCACCTTCCCAACCGCTCCGGCCACGTGGTAACAGCCGACCAGGTTCACGGCAAAGACATCCGCAAAATCCTGAGGGCTGTAGTTCGTCGGGCTGCCTCGACGATGGATGCCGGCGTTGTTCACCAGGATGTCGATCTGCCCGAATCGCTCCGCGACTTGAATCACACATGCCTCGACCTGCTCCTTCTCGCGCGTGTCACAAGCAAGTCCCACGACGTCGCGTCCCGTGTCACGGGCGAGGTTCCCTGCGGCGGTCGCGACGGCCTCGGCCTGCACGTCCAGCATCGCGATCGTCGCTCCGCGCGAGGCCAGCGCGTGTGAGATGGCCGCCCCCAGACCCTGCGCTCCACCAGTGACGACGGCAACGCGGCCTGTCAGATCAAACATGTCGGCCATTGGCACTCCTCCCCAACAAGCTCACGCGCACACTAGCCCGACGCGCAAGCGAGGGTTCTTTAGCTCGGTCCCTCGCTTGCGCGTCGGGCTAGTGTCGGGCATGAATAATTCGAGAGACGTCACTTCGGCGGCTGGAACAGTTCCAGCGTGTACCCGTCAGGATCGTAGAAATAAACCACCAGACCGCCGACGTTCGGCCCGGCCGTGATCATCACCGGCTCGGACTTGAACCGCACGCCCTGAGCTTTGAGATCGGCATAACAAGCTCGCAGATCGCTCACGGTCAGGCACAGGTGACTATTGCCGGACCGGTTGGTCGACGTCTCGGCCGCAGGCCCGGCGTGCTGCATGTACTGCACGATTTCCAACGACACATGGCTATCCGGCGACACCTTGAACGATGCCACGTTCAGCACGACTCCGGGATAGCCGGTCTGCAAGGCCACGTAATCGTTGTCGACATGTGGCCGACGTCGATGCAACGTCATCCCCAATACGTCGCGATAAAACACAATCGACCGCTCGATGTCAGAGACCGTCAGTCCAAGATGATGCACGTCTCCCAGCCGCCAACTAGAAATCAGCGTCATGTCGGCCATGCTCTTGCTCCAAAATTGAATCCTTTGATCGAATGCGAGAGACGACGTTAATCGGTTTGAGTCAGGTCTCCAAGTTTCAGAAACGATGAAGCCATTCCCGCAGTTTCCACTTTGTGATTGGGACGTCAGGGTCGTCGTGTTAGCATGGTTGGCGTCTTTTTAGGAGTAATGTGTCATGACAACAGAAGTACTGACCGCACCAATCACCCCCGAAGACCTGCTCGCTATGCCCAACGAGAGGGACTACGAATTGGTCGATGGCGAACTCGTGGAGCGTCACATGGGAGCGGAATCGAGTTGGATCGCGTCGAACTTGACTTGGCTGTTTGGCTGCGTGTTTGGCCGCAAACGGCCAGGGCATTTCTTCACGACGGATTGCGGCTATCAGTGCTTCGCCGACGATCCTGGAAAAGTTCGTAAGCCGGATGTTTCTTTCGTGAGCTTCGGAAGATTTCCGAAAGAGCGAGTGCCCAAGGGCTACATTCGAATTCCACCGGACCTAGCCGTCGAAGTTATTTCGCCAAACGACTTGGCCGACGAAGCCGCGGCCAAAGTCGAAGAGTATCTCGACGCAGGCGTGCGATTGGTCTGGGTGATTTCTCCGAAGGCCGCAACCGTCACCGTCTATCGCGCTGATCGTTCGGCTGTGAAACTGCATGACGCGGATGAACTCAGTGGAGAAAACGTGCTGCCGGGATTTCGCTGCAAAGTCTCCGACTTGTTCGTTGTCGATGACGACGAGCCGAGCGCGGAATAGGATTCCAACATGAAAAGTGCCACGCTCGATGCCTCACAGGTCACGCTGTCCGAAGTGCTCGGTGCTGCTGAGCAGAACGATGTCGTGTTTGTGCAAACCAACGGTCAGACGCGATTCGCAGTCGTTCCGGCCGACGAGTCCGATGAAGAGATTCTCTCCCTCCGGTCGAGTGCCGAGTTCATGTCCTACCTCGCCGACGCCGAACACCGAGCCGCGACCGGACCTCGAAAAACGCTCCAGCAAATTCGCAAATCGTTTGCGAGGTCGTCGCCAACGTAGTCGTCGTCGGCCGAGCGACAATCTCAACTTTGAGGCTGAACGATCCTCGCCGAGCGAAAGTCCGACAGACCGAGCGAATGTTCGACCTCTTTCCGCCCGATAATTTCGCCGGGTAAACTCGACGCCTACAGAATTTGTCGGTGTTCGTGATTGGAGAAGTTATGCCGAAGTTCGGGCTGTTTGTTGTTGGTCTGATTTGGCTCGCTTCCGTTTCGGTCGTGATTGCGGAGCCGGTGGAGCTTGAGGAGCGGAAGCAAATCCACGCCATCATGGCCGAGACTGACCGTGCCGAATACGGCGATCGAACGAAATTGCCGGAGGTGCTTCAGGAAGCTCGCCAGAGGTTGGCCGACCTCAACGTAAGTGAGCCCAATCGTTCCACACTGTTGCAGGCACGCACGCTCAACGCAGTTGTCGGCCAACATTGGGATGACTTCAGTGCATTGGCCAAAAACTTTAATGCGACGGATCCTTGGGTCTTGCAAGTCAAGACTTGGCAGTTGCAGGCACGAGTGACTTGCAAGGAGTGGCAAACGCTCGCCAAAGATGTGACCTGGCTGATCGGGTACATGGAGAACAAGACGACTTACCTCGCCAATACAAATGATTCCGCAGACCAGATGTGTTACCAAATACTGAGGCTCCGCCGAGCAGTGTGTTGGCCGGAAGAAAAACCATTAATTCCGGAGTTGCAGAGTGTTGCCAGTCAAATCGACCGGCTGGAAAAGTCTCACGCCGAAATTCCCAAGGGTGTGCTCAAGCGCCTTTACGACCAGTTCGAAAAAGAGTACGAGTGGATTCCGGGCGCGATCCCACAAGAAACGGCACTCACAGGAGAGCGATGGAAGGCCCTCATTGCAGATCAAGAGACAATCGTCGCTTCCGCTACAACGCATTCAAAATCCGCAACCAGGAAATTCAGCGATCTGCAAGGCCGCAGCACCAAAGTGCTCGAAGGCATGAAAGCGGAAAAAGAGCATTACGCAGCAAAACAACAATTTGGAAATGCTTCAAGGAAGTTGTCATTGTGGCTGCACTTGGCGACGACGGCTGACAGTCAAGTGAGCATGACCGTTCGGGCCGGGTTGTGGACTTGGGAGATGGACCAACAGCACAAAGCGAGATCCGCTCGCGGGACGTGGATTTTCAATCTCGAGCAATCGATTGCGAAAGAGCAAAGATCAGCAAACGAGCACAAGTAAGTCCGGGAGAATGACTCATGCTTGATCGCTTCATCCCTAACGCGACTCCGTGCGGGCGAACTCGCCGAGAGTTTTTGTGGGAAGTCGGTGGTGGCTTTGCCGGACTCGGATTGATTGATCTTTTGTCGCGGGATGGATTCTTTGCGAAGGACGGTCACGGTTCGGCGTTCGCGAATGATGTGGCGGGTGTTGGAGAAGCGGGGATGCACCCGCTGGCTCCGCAGGCTCCGCATTTTGGTGGTGCGAAGCATTGCATCTTTCTCTTCATGAATGGCGCGCCGAGTCAGGTGGACACGTTCGATCCGAAGCCGATGCTCGACAAGTTTCATGGGACGGCGTACTCGGGGAAGGCGAAGGTGGGGTCGAACGGGCGGCCGGTCGGGTATTTG
>CAYSHJ010000610.1:0-3246 GCA_964430385.1 uncultured Planctomycetaceae bacterium | reverse complement strand
CGTGCTCGGCGACGTCGTCGGCATGTCAACCGTCCCAGAAGTGCTCACCGCGGCGGAGTTGCACGTGCCGACGATCGCGTTCTCGCTCGTCACAAACGTCTATCACCCTCATCAATCCAATGTGACCTCGAGCGAAGACGTGATCGCCGCCGCCGCCTTAGCCGAACCGCGTTTGAGGCATCTCGTCACGCGACTCCTTGATGAGTGGTATCGAGTTTCGCCGTAGCCGTGTTATCTTAGACATGGGAATCAATTCATCGGCAGGATCGTGTTGTCGGGTGTTCTTCGAGCGGACGGGGCGTTAGTGTTCCACGCCCGAAGCCTCGTGATTCTCGACGGGGCAACTCATCACCTGTGATTAACGGAGTCGATTATGAAAGGTGGCCAAGGCAAAGGTGGGGCGCGTCGTCCCGCAATCAAGTTTCCCGGTTTGGTGAAGAAACTCGAACAAGCCGCTGCTAAGAAGAGCGAGCAGGAACGCCCGGCGTATCCCGGTCAGATCATTTCCAAGAAGCGGCCGTGACTCGCAGTTCGCCTCACGGAGTGAGGCGACTACATTTTCTGTTGAGTCTTGGCCCACGAGTCTCGCAGCGTAACCGCTCGATTGAAGACCAGCCGAAGCGTCGCCGAGTCTTTCGCATCCACGCAGAAGTACCCCAGACGTTCAAACTGGTGCTTGCTGCCGGGAACGGCCGAGGCAAGACTCGGTTCGAGCCACGCGCGATCGATGACTTCCAGCGAGTTCGGATTGAGCGTCGATTTCCAATCGACTCCGTCGGGCACGTCGTTGGGATCGGGCTGGCGGCAGAGGTGATCGTACAGACGGACCTCGGCCGAGATAGCGTGCTCGGCGGAGACCCAATGGAGCGTCGCTTTGACCTTTCGACCGTCGGGCGCATTGCCACCGCGAGTGGCTGGGTCGTAGGTGCAACGCAACTCGACGACCTCCCCCTTGTCGTTCTTAATCGCCTGCGTACAAGTGATGAAGTAACCGTATCGCAGCCGGACTTCGCGACCCGGAGCCAGGCGGAAGAATTGCTTCGGCGGGTTTTCCAGGAAGTCATCTTGTTCGAGGTACAGCGTCTTCGAGAATGGCACTTTGCGAGTTCCGGCACTGGCGTCTTCGGGGTTGTTGACGGCGTCCAGCCACTCGACCTGACCTTCCGGCCAGTTCTCGAGGACGACCTTGAGCGGGCGCAGCACCGCCATCGCTCGCGGAGCACGCTTGTTGAGATCGTCGCGCAGGGCGTCTTCCAGCCACGAGACCTCGATCATGCTGTTGAACCGCGCGACGCCGATCCGGTCGCAGAAGGCTCGAATCGCTGCGGGCGTGTAGCCGCGACGCCGCAGACCACAGAGTGTCGGCATCCGCGGGTCATCCCAGCCGCTGACGTGGTTTCCTTGCACGAGTTCCAGCAGGCGGCGCTTGCTCATGATCGTGTAACTCAGGTTCAACCGAGCGAACTCATACTGCCGCGACGGAAAGATGCCAAGCTTCTCGATGAACCAGTTGTACAGGATCCGGTGCGTTTCAAACTCGAGCGTGCAGATCGAGTGCGTGACCTGCTCAATCGAGTCGCATTCGCCGTGCGTGTAGTCGTACATCGGGTAGATGCACCACTTGTCTCCCGTGCGATGATGGTGCGCGTGCCGGATGCGGTACAGGATCGGGTCGCGCATCATCAAGTGCGACTCGGACATGTCGATTTTGGCACGCAGCACGTGAGCACCGTCGGCGAACTCGCCAGCCCGCATGCGACGGAATAGGTCGAGATTCTCTGCGACCGAGCGACTGCGAAACGGGCTCTCGATCCCCGGCTGACTGATCGTGCCACGCTGCTGGCTGATCACTTCCGCCGGCTGACTGTCGACGTAAGCCAATCCGTCTCGAATGAGTTGCTCGCCCCATTGATAAAGCTGCTCGAAGTAGTCCGACGCGTAATACAGTCCGTCCCACTGGAAACCGAGCCAACGGACGTCTTCCTGAATCGAGTCGACGTACTCGACGTCTTCCTTGATCGGGTTCGTGTCGTCGAACCTCAGGTTGCACTTACCGCCGTACTTGAGCGCGAGGCCGAAGTTCAAGCAGATCGACTTGGCATGTCCAATGTGCAGATAGCCGTTCGGTTCGGGCGGAAACCGCGTCTGGACTCGGCCGCCGTACTTTCCGGTCCGGTTGTCTTCTTCGATAATCTGCTCGATGAAGTTCAACGACCGTTCGGGCTTTTGCGGAGTATCGGCGGCGGGGGAAGTCTCCAATGACATCGACGAGTCTCCGTTCTCGTGATCAAGTCACGTCGTTCGCAAACTGAGCTCAGGCCATCGGTGGGCGAAGTTAGCAATTGAGGCCGAGGCTTTCCACATGGCTGGCCAATTCGTCGTCTCGGCAATCTGCAGCCCCGGCCCTTGTGGCCGGTTTGATTTGAATTTGTCGAAAAAAAAGGCGGAAGTAGCCCCGGCCCTTGTGGCCGGTTTGATTTGAATTTGTCGAAAAAAAAGGCGGAAGTCTCAGCACTCAGGCCACAAGGGCCTGGGCTACAGGTTCCGTAACTTTAAGAAATTTGCCAGCCGTGTGCTGTCGGTCGACCGGCAGCGACTTGGCGAACGTCCCTGTTTACAATCTTGCCGATCCACTTAGATCGACCTTTTTCCCACGAAAGGCTCCTCATGCCCCAGATCACTCGCCGTGACTTCGCCAAGCAGACGTTGGGTTCGTTGCTGACCTATTCGCTGGTCGAAACGCTTTGCCGAGCCAACGCCTTCGCCGACGAAGTGAAATCGATCACGGTGAAATGGTTGAACGGAGTGAATTCGCTGGCGATGGATGTGCGGGATCAGAAGATCAAACAGGTTGACTGGCAGGAACAAATCAAAAAGTTGTTCGAGCAGGTCGACTTGCCGGAGCTGTTGAAGTTCGTGGACTTCGACGCTCTGACGAAAGACTTGAAGATCGTGGACAACGGAGCCAACAGCTTGCGACCGAAGTTTCCCAAGGTCGAAGGGCTGCCGACCGAGTTTGTTTTCGGTCGGCAGATTTTCGCATTGAAAAAAGGCCGCTCGGTCGTGCCGCACGGGCACAACAACATGGCAACGGCGTTCTTGATCCTGAAGGGTAACCTGCACGGTCGCCATTACGACCGGCTCGAAGATCAAAAGGAACACGTCCTCATCAAGCCGACAATCGACCGGCCGTTCAAGCCAGGCGAGTGCTCGACCGTGTCGGACGACAAGGACAACGTCCATTGG
>CAYSHJ010000609.1:0-4232 GCA_964430385.1 uncultured Planctomycetaceae bacterium | reverse complement strand
TCGCGCGTGCGTCCCACCGCTGCGCGCCGACCGCGCGCCAAATCGGGGCGGCAGTGCCATTCGGGTCGGGTACCTTTTGTCGGAACGACCCGAAGGATGCTTTGCACAAAAGGTACCCGACCCCTTTTTCGGGGTCCGCTTCACGACGGTGGCCAGTTGGCGAGGCGGCTTCGGTCCGGTGCAAGCCGGCGGCAAAACCTACGGCTTGAAGGTTCATGAGTTTCGCAAGTTCTTAGAACTCCCGCAGCGCGTTCCGGCGACGTTCGAGATTGCCTTGGAAATTCATCCGGCCGACCAAAAGGATCGCGACGCTCTGGAGCAGCACGGTTGGCGGCTCGTCGATCCTCGCGACGTCGCCGGTGATGCGGCCGCTTTTCGCCGTTATGTGCAGGAGTCCGGGGCCGAGTTCTCCGTGGCGCAAGGCATCTATGTGGACACGAACAGCGGCTGGTTCAGCGACCGGAGCGTTCGCTACCTCGCCTCGGGCAAGCCGGTCCTCGTGCAAGACACCGGCTTCGGCCGCCATTACCCTGTCGGCGAAGGCTTGGTCTCATTCCGCACGCTCGACGAAGCCGTTCGCGGCGCCGAATTGATTGCCGCCGACTACGAAACCCACTGCCGAGCGGCTCGCGAAATCGCGGAACGATATTTCGATTCGGATTTGATTCTGAGACGATTGCTGGAGGAGGTCGGCATTTCGCCGTAGATCGATCATGAGACTGCCACAGTTCCTCATCATTGGAGCTCAGCGTTGCGGCACCACGTCGTTGTTTTTGTATCTGTCGCAGCATCCTGCAGTCGCGCCGCCATCTCAGAAGGAAATTCATTACTTTGATTTGTACTACGACAAAGGCTCCGATTGGTACGCACAGCAGTTTCCCGCCGTGATCTCGGTCGCGTCGGTGACGGGCGAGGCCAGTCCGTATTATTTGTTCCACCCGCACGTGCCTCTGCGAGTTCGGACGCTGCTGCCGGACGTCAAGCTGATCGTTCTGTTGCGAAATCCCAGCGACCGGGCTTATTCGCACTTTCACCATGAAGTCCGCTTGGGTGCGGAGAAACTCTCCTTCGAGATGGCGCTGGACTACGAAGAGGAGCGGCTGCGGGACGAAACCGCCAAGATGCTTGCGGACGACGGTTACTATAGTTTCAACCACCAGCACTATTCCTACCGGTCTCGCGGTGAGTACGTGACTCAGCTTCTCGCGTGGCGAGAGCTGTTCCCCCGCGACCAGTTTCTCATCTTGAAGAGCGAGGATTTGTACGGCGATCCAGCCACAGTGTTCCAATCAACGACTGAGTTCATCGGCGTGCCCGAGTGGCAGCCGCAGACATTTCGCAAACACAACGAAGGCCAATACGCGCCGATGAGCGACGAGACGCGAACGCGATTAGCCAAACACTTTCGGCCGTGGAACCAGCGGTTGTACGAATATCTCCGAAAAGACCTTGGCTGGGATACGTGATTGAATGGCCGAACAACTCAATGTCGTTGTCGGTGGCATGATCGCCGCCGATCCGCATCAGGGGGGCGCGACGTGGGCCGTGCTGCAGTACGTGCTCGGCCTGCGGGAACTCGGTCATCGTGTGCTGCTGGTCGAACCGATCAAGGCCGATTCCGTTCTGCCGGCGGGCATCGCGCTCGCCGATTCGATCAACGCTCGGTATTTTCGCCAAGTCGTCGCGGAGTTCGGCTTGGAGGATGAGGCGGCGTTGTTGTTGGCGGGTTCGCGGATGTCGGTCGGACTGTCGTACGAGCGGCTCGGCGAGATCGCTCGGCAGGCCGATCTGCTGATCAACATCTCCGGCATGTTGACGGACGAGAACTTGCTCAGCCCGATTCCGGTGCGTGCTTACCTCGATCTCGATCCGGCGTTCGTGCAGTTGTGGCACGCGCAGGAGATCGACATGCGATTTACCGGGCACACGCACTTCGTGACGATCGGTCAAGCGATTGGCGAAAGTGGCTGTCCAGTTCCCACGTGCGGAGTGCCGTGGATCAAGACGTTGCAACCGATCGTGCTGAAGCACTGGCCAGTCGCGGAACGAATCGCTTACGACGGGCTGACGACGATCGCCAACTGGCGCGGCTACGGATCGGTCGAGCATGAGGGAGTTCATTACGGCCAGAAGGTGCATTCGCTGCGGAAGTTCTTTGATCTGCCGTCGCGCACGCCGGAGAAAATTCTCCTGGCACTGGCGATTCATCCCGGCGAAGTGACGGACATCGCGGAACTGGATCGCTTCGGCTGGCGGCGGCTCGACCCGACGCAGGTGGCCGGGACGCCGCGGGCCTATCAAGAATTTATCCAAGGCTCGAAGGCCGAGTTCGGGATTGCCAAGAGTGGCTATGTGCTGTCGCGTTGCGGCTGGTTTAGCGACCGCAGCGTCTGCTATTTGGCATCGGGGCGACCGGTGATCGCGCAGGACACCGGCTTCGAGTCGTATGTGCCGGCCGGAACTGGCCTGTTCTCCTTCCAGACCACCGACGATGTTCTGGCCGCGATCAACGCGATTAACGGTGACTACGACAAACACCGCCGTGCCGCCCGCGAATTGGCCGAGGAGTATTTCGATTCGAACAAAGTCCTCACGCAACTCTTGTCTGCAATCGAGGAACACCGCCCATGACCGAGCGACATCTCATCAGCCAGAAGATGCGGGAGCACTACGAAACGGTGTGGCAGGCGGGCGATGCCTGGGGTTTCGAGACGTCTGAGTTCGAGCAGGCTCGATATGCGCACCAGTTGGAGGTTCTGGCCGGACAGCGTTATGAGCGTGCGTTGGAGATCGGCTGCGGGTCGGGGTGTTTCACGCGCCGCCTGGCCAGCATCGCCGATCGGGTGGTGGCGTTGGACATTGCCGAAGCCGCGATCGAACGAGCCCGCGTACAGGCGGCGGGAGCCGGCCCCGGAACGGTGGAATTCCGTGTCGCCGACGCCATGCACTTCGATCCGCATGCCGAAGGACCATGGGATCTGGTGGTCCTGAGCGAAACGATGTACTGCCTGGGCTGGCTGTACCCGTTCTTCGATATCGCCTGGTTCGCCTGTCAACTGTTTAACGCCACGCGTGCCGGGGGACGCTTGCTGCTGACCAACACCTACGGCCAGGAGGAGAAGGACTGGCTGCTGCAGCCCTGGCTCATCGACACGTATCGCGATCTGTTCCGGAACGTGGGCTACCGGCTCGAAAACGAGGACGTCTTCCGTGGCACCAAGGATGGTGTCGCCTTTGAAATCTTGCTGTCGTTGTTCCACAAGTCGCCCTCAGGAGTTGGAACGTGATCGAGCCATGCCGACAAGTCGAACTCTCGGAGTTGCAGCCAGCGCTGGCGGACATTCTTGCCACTCGTCAACACCCTCCGCGCCGCCTGGTTCGCTTGGAACGTGAGCCGTCGGTTTACAGTTCCAGCTTTCCGCTCGAAGTGCTGACCGTCTGGTTTGAGGATGGCGAGCCACTCAAGCTGATCTTTAAGGACTTGAATCCGAAAGCGTTGTCGGCGACGGCTCGGGCCGCGAAGCCCGCTTTCCTGGATGATCCGCTCCGTGAGATTGAGCTGTATCGCAGAGTGCTTGATTCTGGACAATTGGGAACCGCCGTTTGTTACGGGACCGTCGTCGATGCCGGGACCGAGCGCTACTGGCTCTTCCTGGAAAAGGTCGAGGGCCACGAGTTATACCAAGTCGGCGAATTCGAGATTTGGCGGCAGACGGCGCGGTGGCTGGTTCAACTGCACAGCCGCTTTGCCGCACGCGACTGCTTGCCGACGCCAGTCACCGCGCGCCTGATCCGCTACGACGCTGCGTACTACGAGCGCTGGCTGGAGCGAGCCATTTCCTTTCGAACCGATGCCAGGGAAAGTGAATCACGCGAGGAAAACCAATTCCTACAAGAGCTGGCGAGTTGCTATCCACGACTGGTCCGCGAGCTGACTTCACTGCCGGTCGTGCTCATTCATGGCGAGTTCTATGCGTCGAACGTGCTTGTGCAGGGGACGCCGCCGGCGCTCCGCGTGTGCCCTGTCGACTGGGAGCGTGCCGCACTAGGACCGGGACCGGTCGATCTTGCGGCTCTGGTGGCAGGAAACTGGACCGAATCGCAGAAGCGGGATTTGGCGATGGAATACCATGCCGAACTGGGCGCGAATAGCATCCGCGCGCCGCAAATCGAAGAATTTCTGCGCGGGCTGCATCTCTGCCGATTGCACCTAGCGATGCAATGGCTGGGTT
>CAYSHJ010000608.1:0-10700 GCA_964430385.1 uncultured Planctomycetaceae bacterium | reverse complement strand
AGACGTTGCCGCCGCGTGCGTGAAGTTCCAGAGCGGCGCGTTGGGCGTGCTCGAAGCCACGACGGCCGCGTTTCCCGGCCTGCTCAAGCGGACGGAGATTCACGGCTCGGAAGGCTCGGCGATTGTCGAGCAAGACAACATCAAGCTGTGGGAGTTCTCCAAGAAGACCGCGAAGGATGCGAAACTCTTGGACAAGCTGAGCGGCAACTCCGGCACCGGCGGCGCGGCCGATCCCACGGCGATCAGTTACACCGGCCATATGCACCAGCTCAAAGATTTTCTCAAAGCCATCGAGACCGGCACGCAACCGCTCGTCGACGGCATCGAAGGCCGCAAGTCGGTCGAGATCATTCTGGCCATCTACCAATCCGCCTGGACCGGAAAAGCCGTGAAGCTGCCGCTCACCAAAGACCCGAAACGGCCGCCAAGGCGTGCCTGACAGCAATTCCCGAAAACTGTAGCCCAGCCCTTGTGGCCTGGATGATTCGCAGCAATGCAGCAATCAACCGAGCCACAAGGGCTCGTGCAACCGTAAGCGGCTGGAGACTCGAATCAGCGAAGCCGCGACGCATGTGGCCACGGCACTCCGTGACGCGGATTCTCCGCCGAAAAATGTCGGCTCGACAATTCGCGAACACCTCTTGCTTACAGCAGACTTGAATGGCCTCACGCAGCGTCGTCTCGACATCCCAAGAGTCGAGCCGGTCGAGGTCCGTGAGATGCCGCGTGTGCAGCGTCTGAGCCCTGATCGCTCCGTTGCGACATACTTGTCGAAACACATACGGCCGCCGCCAGGCATCGGCAGTTTTCTTGGCTTTATCGGTTCGCTTGCTGAACTTATCGTGTTGACGGGCTGGGATACGTGTAGAAATAACGGATAGGTATTCACCCAAAACGTTTTTGTAATTCCTTGACAGCACTTTCGCCCATCGATCCGTCAAGCATTGTGGGCACGTCCTGAGTATGCTGGTGACACATGCCACACGAAACGATTTTTCGAACACTGAAGTCGGTCCGACTGCGACAGCGTTTGGTGGCGGTCGTCCAGACATCGATTTGGGGATTGGTCGGCGGAGCAACCGCCGCCGCGCTCGTTGCCGCGTGGCGGTTCCGAGGACTTTCGGATGTTTCGGTGCTCGGTGGTTGGATGGTGTTGTTTGGCGTACCGACGTTCGCGGCGGTTGGGGGCGGGATTCGGTGTCTGGCGCGAGCCGACTGGCGGCTTGCGGCGCGGGCGGTGGATCGGCGGTATGACCTGAAAGACCGCACGGAAACGGCGATCGCGTTCTTGCAGCGGCAACCGTCAAGGCCGGTGACTGATTTGGAAACGCTGCAATTGGTCGATGCCGAGCACCACTTGCAACAGGTCGAGCCACGACAGGTCGTTCCGTTGGAGTTGCCGCCGTCATGGCGTTGGGCGGCGGTGTGTGTGCTGGTCGCCGTGACCTTACTCTGTTGGCCGTCGCGGCGACAAGAACTCGCGGCCGATTTATCGGAGCCGCTGCCCGAAATCGTCGCCGTCGCGAAAGATGTTGATGAGGAATTGCAGCAGCTTGCGGAACAACTAGCCGAGATGGGGTTGCCGGAGATCGACTCGCTCGTCCAAGAACTGCAAGCCAAGGTCGATGCGCTGAAGGAGCCGGGCGTTGACCAGCGCGAGGCGCTGGCGAAGTTGTCCGAGATGCAATCGCTGTTGCAAGGTGTATCGGCGGAGTTCAACCTCGCTCAAGTCGATGAGCAACTTAAGGCCGTCGGTGAAACGCTCACGGCGGCGAAAGCTCTCGAACAAGCCGGTCAGGCGTTACTCGAAGGTCAGCTCGACAAAGCCGCTGACGAATTGACGAAGCTCGACAAACCGGCGCTGGATCGTCATGAATCGCGATCCGTTTCCGACAAACTCAAAAAGAACGCGGCCAATGCGGGTGAAAAAGGTCTGAACAAACTCCAACAGGCCGCTCAAGAGATGAGCGAAGGACTCGACAAGGACAACCCGTCTCAAAGCCAAAGCGGTGTTCGCAAGTTGTCGGAGCTTACCAAGCAGCAATTTCAACGAAAGAAAGTCGCCAGTCTGCTCAAGAGCCAAAGCGATAAGCTTGGCGAGTGCAAAGCGAACTGCCAGAGCAATCGTCCCAATGACCGATCCGGCAACAAGCTGGCGAACAATCCCAGTCAGCAAGCCGGCAAAGGGTCGAATTCCGAAGTCTTGGGTCAGCGCACCGAGCTGGGTTCGAAGAACAACCGCGAAAATATACAAGGTCAAAAAAGTGAACAGGGAGACTCCGAAAAAGAGCGTCTGACCACGCCAGAAGCCGACGACCACGCCCAGCGCGGCTACCGCGACGTCTATCAAAAGTATCGCAAGCTGAGCGAAGCCGTGCTGGACCAAGAAGACATCCCGCTCGGAAACCGGCAAACGATTCGCAGGTACTTCGAGGCGATTCGGCCGACGCGTGACGAGGGCGTCGGCAGCCCGCAGTAGGAAAGGCGGACATGTCTAAGCCCAGGGAAACTCAACAGCCACCGACAGAAGTTCAACAACGGCAAGCCATCGAAGCCGCACAGGGCTATTTGATCCTCGAATTGCCCGACGCGGTCTTGCGGCAATTGGACGTCTTCCGCAATCCGAACGAAACACCGCGCGCCGTTGACCAACTGCGCGGTGAGGCGTTCCGGCTGAAAGAGGACTATGCGCGGGCGCTGGAGTGCTTCGGACGTGTCTTACCGCTCGTCGAGCATGATTTGGGATTGCTCATGGGCATGGCGTGGTGCTTCAAACGTATCGACCGTTTGGACAAAGCAATCGAAGCCATGCGGCAGGCGTATCGCGGTTCGCCGAAGGAACCGATCGTGCTCTACAACCTGGCCTGCTATCACTCGCTGGCCGGCGCGAAGGACGAAGCTTTGTCATGGCTGGGGCGAGCGTTGCGGATGGACAGTTCGCTGCGAAAACTGATTTCACACGAAAGCGACTTTGACTCGCTGCGAAATGACTCCGACTTTCAACTGTTGCTGAAGCTGTCAGAACCCAAGGAGCGCAAGAAATCGTGATGACCGACATCGACGTCCATCGCTTGCGGACTCATTTGGAACGGATCATCCGTCCGCGCCCGTCCGGCAGTGTGGAATTGGAATCGCTGCGAGCGTACGTCACCGAACAACTGCGACAGTCCGGTTGGTCCGTGCGGCGACACGAATTCGTCGCGGCCTCCGAGGCCGGAGTTTCATTGACCGGCGTCAACCTGATCGCGACATTGACTCCACTGACAGAACCTTCGGCGGTGCATGAACGATCGTGGTTATGCGTCGCGGCGCATCTTGATTCGCGACCGGAAACGCCCGGCGCGGATGACAACGCCAGCGGTGTGGCGGGACTGTTGGAGATCGCTCGCTGCTGGCCCGACTGGCGGCGGGACGGCGGCGCGGAACTGGAACTGCTGATCACCGATCTTGAAGAATGGGGCCTGCTGGGCGGAGCGGAACAGGCTCGCCGCTGGCGAACTCGCGAACACCGGACGTCCGGACGTGAACGACTCGCCGGTATGGTGTCGCTCGAAATGATCGCCTACTGCGATCAGCGGCCAAACTCGCAAGCGTTACCAAAAATGTTGATCGGCAAGTATCCCACAACCGGCAACTTCATCGCCGTCATCGGCAATCAGAATTCCCAGCAACTCATTGAACTGTTTCGTGACGGCCTCCATGAAATCGCGGGCTTGCCGGTCGAAACGCTGCAAGTGCCGGACAACGGCAACCTGTTGCAAGCGACTCGGCTGAGCGACCACAGTCCGTTCTGGGACGCCGGCTTCTCGGCCGTGATGATCACCGACACGAGTTTCCTGCGCAATCCGCATTATCACCAAGCCAGCGACACGCTCGAAACGCTGGATCTCGATTTCTTGACACAAGTCACCGCCGGTTCCCTGCGCGCGATTCGCCGCGCCATTACCACCCTGGCGCGAGAGAACCATTATGACTGACACCACCATTGTGCCTGGCGAATCCGAACAACCGCCGGTGAAAGTGCTCAGCAAAGCTCACCGCCGAGTGCTCGGCGTGCTGGTCGAGAAAGGGATCACGACGCCCGAGTATTATCCGATGACGTTGAAGGCTCTGACCGCGGCTTGTAATCAGAAGAGCAACCGCATGCCGCTGACGGAGTACTCCGAAGACGACGTCCTGCAGACGATCGACGAACTTCGCGACTTGGGACTGGCCGCCGTCGTTCACACCGAGTCCGGTCGCACGGAGCGGTATCGGCATTACGTCCGCAAGCAATTTCCGTGGAATGAGGCACAGCTCGCCATCCTGATCGAACTGTGGCTGCGTGGTCGGCAATCGCTCGGCGACCTGCGATCGCGAGCCAGCCGGATGCACGCGATCGACTCTTTGGAGCAACTGCGAGAGGAATTGAGGAGTCTGTTGGAACAAGGATTCGTGCAAGCCAATGGTCCGCTGACCTCGCGCGGCGTCGAGGTCGATCACAACTTTTACAAGCCGAGCGAAAACCAAATGCTGACGATGTCAATTTCGCTCGAAGCTGGAAACGACGACGATGACCAAGTTGATCGCTCCGGGGTCTTTCGCAAACACAAATCAGTGCCGTTGGATTCGTTCGCCGACGGGCGACCTCCCGCCAGCGGCCCTGTCTCCGAGACCCGCGTGCAGACGCTGCAAGCCACCGTCGATCAATTGGAAAAAACCAGCGAATTGCTGTGCGAACGACTCTTAGCCACTGAAAAGGCTCTGTCGCGACTCACCGAACGCTTCGAAACCCTGCGACGCGAATTGGGTGGCGTGTGAAACGAATGAAGGGGCGACACACGAACCCGAAGTGCCAGCGAGGGCGATCGTTCAACCGACTTGATTCGCGGCGAAGCGGTCTGGAGCCTTCGCCTTCGCTGGCGCTGCGGGTTAGTTTGATTGCGGCGACGCCGCGCCAAGCGATCAGTTGCCGCGCGTTTTGCGTCATCCGACTTGGCGGATAAGTTCCACTTCTCGGCACAATGCGTCGGAAGGGGTGCGGTTCTGACGGTCACAGCGATTTCTCCCGCATGTCTCGAAAGAGGAAATTTGCTTCTCCCCAAAAGGTGGCTTAGAGTAATCACGACGTCACCCGCGCGAGGCGTTTTCGCAACGTCGCGTGGTGACGGCACCACAATCCAACATTGATTGGCACCTTGAAGATGGTGGCAGCGACGAGCGGTAACCGTAAATGCGGTCCGTTCAGCGCGGAGGTTGGGATCGGGGCATGGAGCAGTTCCGGTGTGGTCTAGCGGTCGGCGTCCGCGGATTTCCGCCGGTTTGTTTCCTGTCATACCCAACTTTAGGAGTAGGGGCATGTCGCTCGAACTGTTTCGCCAGCGCGGCTGGCTGCTAGTGATCTTGCTTGGCGCGCTGCTTCTGCCGCTTGGCGAAGTACACGCAGGGCCGAAGGTACCTCCCGCCGTCACCGACGCTCGCACAGCCGTGCAGATGGGCGAGGACTTTGAACGCTCACGGCGCTGGGTCGACGCGATCGAGCACTACGAATCGTCGCTGAAGAAATGGCCAAGCGACCGCGAGCTGAGTTACGGATTGCGACGCTCCAAGATTCACTTCGGCATCGAGCGACGTTACTCCGACAACAGCTTTCGCACGAGCCTGTTGGCGCTTTCGCGCAACGAGGCGTTGGGCCTCTTCGACGAACTGGTCAACAAGGTCAAATCACACTTCGTCGATCCACTTAGCTCCACTTCGTTCGTGGCGCATGGAACCGAAAGTCTGTACCTCGCGCTGGCGAACGAAAAGTTCTTGGACCACCACGTTCTCAATCGCACATCGCAGCAAGACCGGATCGTCCGGCTGCGAGAGACACTGCGCAAGCAGTATTGGAACAAGCCTCTCAATAGCGGTTACGCCGCCCGGCAAACCGTGAATGAGGTCGCCGATCTGGCGGAAACACTGGTCGGCTTGAACGGGACAGCCGTGGTTCTGGAATACCTCTTCGGTGGCTGCAACGCCTTGGACGACTACAGCAGTTGTCTGACCCCGGATCGGCTCAACGATCTGTACGACAACATTGATGGTGAGTTCGTCGGCCTGGGCATTGAGATGAAAGCCGAAGCGGGTCGCGGGCTTTATTTGGTCAACGTGTTGGCGGAGAGTCCAGCCGCCGAGGCTGGCCTGAATGTCGGTGAATACGTCGTGGCCATTGAGGGCCGTGATTGCCGTGAGATGACAACGGACGAAGCCGCGGGACGGTTGAAGGGGCAACCCGGCAGCCGCGTGCGGCTCGACATCTCGGGACTGACGGAAGGCGATCGCCGACAGGTGGTCGTCACGCGGCGAGCCGTACATGTGAAGAGTATTCCGGTCGTGAAGATGCTCGATGAAAGCCGCGGCATCGGCTACATCCAGATGACTGGTTTCCAGAAGGGCTTGCCGGCAGAACTCGATGAAGCGTTGCAGCGCCTCAGGCGTCAAGGTCTGCGTGTTCTCATTTGGGACTTGCGAGGCAATCCCGGCGGACTGCTGACCGCCGCCGTCGAAGTCCTCGATCGGTTCATCGACAACGGCGTGCTGGTCTCCACGAAGGGACGGATCGCCGACCAGAATTGGTCCTACTCGGCTCATCGGCCGGGAACCTTGGACGTGCCGCTGGTGTTGCTGACTGATGAGAACAGCGCCAGTGCGAGCGAGATCGTCGCCGGAGCGGTCAAAGATCACCAGCGCGGTGTGATCGTCGGCCGAAAGACCTACGGCAAGTGGTCCGTGCAGAGCATCTTCCCGATTCAGCGGAGTGTCGGGCTGCGGCTGACGACGGCGAAGTTTTATTCGCCCGCGGGCAAGACGCTCGGCAAGATCGGCGTGAAGCCGGACGTCGAGGTCGAACTGCCTGAACACGTCGTGCTGCGTCGCGGTCCGATGGCCAACGCGCTCGAAGACGACCCCGATATCCGCAAGGCCATCGACATCGCGGGCGAGCAACTCCAAGGTCGCCGGTTGTACAGCGGACGATAGTTTCAGGCTCGCAGGCCCGCGTGACCGCAGGCACCGGCTCACGCGAGGCCTACGAACTACGAGCAGAACTGTGGCATCGGAGTTCCCATGCAGGCTCGCACTGGGCGGCCGGTTTGGTCGTGCAGTTCGAGGTCGGGCGAAACGCCGAGCAAGTGCAAGATCGTCGCGATCAGGTCGGCGGGAGAAACAGGCTTACTGACGGGATAGGCACCTTGAGCGTCGGATTGTCCATAGACCGAACCGCCTGGAATGCCGGCCCCCGCGAGCAAGATGGATTGCGTGTGCGGCCAATGATCGCGACCGGCGAACTTGTTGAGCCGCGGCGTGCGTCCGAATTCACCCAGGCAAAGGACCAGTGTCTCGTCTAACAGACCTCGATCCGCGAGATCAGCCAGCACCGCGCTGACCGCCGCGTCGGTGGGAGCCATCAATCGCTCACGCAGATGTTGATAGTTGTTCCAGTGAGTGTCCCAGACCGGCGAGTCCCTCGGCCCTTCGTAGTGCCAATACACGGTGACGAACGTGACTCCGGCTTCCAACAACCGGCGAGCCAGCAACGTGCCCTGTCCGAACAAGTGCGCTCCGTAGGCATCGCGCACAGGTTGTGGTTCTTGGTCAAGCGCAAACGCATCGCGCAACGCGGCTGATCGCAACAGCCCTTGAGCCTGAGAAGCAAAGTCATCCCAGCGTCGTGGTCTTGACTGGTCTGCCGCGGCGAGTTGTCCTTCGAGTTGCTGCCGCAAGAACCATCGGTCGCGCAGTCGGTCCAAGGTGATTTCGGTCGGCAGCACGATCTCGGGACGTACGAAGCGGCGACGATCGGAATTGGTTTCGACACGGAACGGGCCGTACTTGGCCCCAAGAAACCCCGGATGCTGGCCCGGATACTCATTCACCGCGTCGTCCTTGATGATCTCCGGCAATGACATGAACGTCGGCACGGCATCGCGACTCATTCGAGCCGCTGACACCATCGAGGCGACATGCGGGTGATCGGACGCCGACGGTTGAATGAGTTGAGCGGTCTGGGCGTTGGCCAGCGGATGCGGCACACCGGTCAACATCGTGTAGCCGGCGGAGGTGTGGACCGTGTCGTGATGCGTCACCGACCGCATGACGCAATATCGATGTGCCTGTTGAGCCAGCTTCGGAAGCAACTCGCTGATTTGCATACCGGGCACAGTCGAGTCGATGGGCTGCAACTCTCCACGGATTTCGGCGGGAGCGGTCGGCTTCATGTCCCACGTGTCGTGTTGCGGCGGGCCACCAGTCAGGAACAACAGCAAGCAACGTTTCGCTCGGCCGAATGAAACGGGTTGAGGCGCGGCCGCGCCGGTGATCGGCGCGATGCTGGCACAGGCCGCGGTGGCTCCCGCGAGTAAGAAATCTCGGCGTTGCCAGCCGTCACAAAGCCGAATCGAAGGTGCTCGCAGACGCAACATGTCGGATACCTGACGTGATTGACGCATCGAACATCACTGTCCAATCGTGGCGATAAGATAACCGACGGCAAGTGATTTGGCAGCGTTTTTCTCGACGTGACATCGTCATTCGCCACTATTCCGGATCCTTCGAAGGCAACGCGCCTCACCGATTGGCTGGACAGATTGTTCCGATGGCTCGATGCTTGCTCACTGTTGGATGAAAAGGTAAACGACGACCTGTTCCGGAGGCTGATCGATGCGACGTCATTGGGTCACGAGTTGCTGCTGCGTTGTTCTGCTCGCTAGTCTGCCGCGAGTAATGAATGCCGACGAGGTGAACCTCACGATGGGACTCGTCGCGCACTGGCCGTTGACGGAGGATGCTCAAGATGTGTCAGGGCACGGCCGCCATGCACAAAACCACGGTGTCCGTTGGAATGTTCTTCCCCAGAACGCGAAAAAGTCTGACACGCTCACTACGTTACGATTCCAAAACCAGCCTTCGGCGCTGTTTGATGGTCGCGGCGCCTTTTTGGAGATTCCGCTGCAATCCGAACTGCAGCTTGGTCGCGGTGACTTCACAGCGGCGGCGTGGATCTACACGGAAACCGCTCTCGACGATCTCCCGGGCGACATCCTCAGCCAAGAGGATGCGACTCGGCATCGCGGTTTCCGGCTCACGCTGAAGAGCAATTCGGGTGTGACGTTCAATCAAGCGAACGCTCGCCAGCTTCAATTCGGCATTGACGATCAACGCGTTTCGCCGTGGAAGGACTGTGGGCGTCCCGGCAAGAACTCGATCGTGGCCTTTGCGCTCGCGGTGCATCAGGGACAGCTCTACGCCGGGACGTGCGAACCGGGAACTGGCGAATCTGGCAGAGTCTATCGATACGCAGGAAATCAGGAGTGGACGGACTGCGGCGCACCCGCGGCCAGCAATGCGGTCACCGCGATGGCCGCGCATGACGGTCAGTTGTTTGTGGGAACGGGCAAGTATCGTTTGGCTGGGTCAGCGCTGACCGAGTCGGAAAATATAGACCTTGGCGGGCGGGTGTTCCGTTACGGTGGCGGAACAAAATGGATCGACTGCGGTCAACTGCCGGACGCCGATGCCGTTTCGGGCTTGGTCGAGTTTCGCGGTCGACTGTATGCTGGGTCGCTGTATCGTCCCGCGGGGTTCTTCCGCTACGAAGGCGATACCACTTGGACCGACTGCGGCGTTCCCACCGGCAAACGAGTCGAGGCTCTGGGCGTCTTCAATGGTCATTTGTACGCGACGAGTTACGACGAAGGCCACGTCTATCGGTTCGACGGTCAGACCTGGACCGACTGCGGGCAACTGGGCGACCCAACTGAGAACACGCAGACGTACTCGTTCGCCGTTTACGAAGGGCGGCTGTACGTCGGCACGTGGCGCAGCGGGCGTGTCTATCGCTTCGAGGATCTCGGCAAATGGACCGACGTGGGACGGCTCGGTGAAGAGTTGGAAGTCATGGGGATGCTGGTCCATAACGGACGCTTGATCGCCGGCACGCTGCCGTTGGCCGAGGTCTACAGCTACGAAGGCAGCGAGCGTTGGGAGCGCCTCGCGAGACTCGACCACACGCCAGACGTGAAGTACCGCCGAGCCTGGTCGATGGCTGAATATCAAGGCCAGGTATTTTGCAGCACACTGCCATCAGGTCGCGTGTTTGCGTGCGCGGTCGGCAAGAGCGTCACCTGGGATCGCGAGCTCTCCGCCGGCTGGCATCACGTCGCGGGGATCAAGTCCGCCGCCGAACTGCGACTATACGTGGACGGCGAACTCCAAGCATGCTCGTCCGCTTTCGACCGTGCGGACTTTGATTTGACCAGTGGTCGCCCTTTGCGGATCGGCACCGGTCCGAACGACTTCTTCAACGGCCGCCTGCGCGACGTGCGTTTGTATCGACGAGCGCTCAATGCTCGCGAAGTCCTCGAATTGGCGAAGCCCAAGTCGTAACGCAGAAAACGAACTGCGTCGAAGGACGTGAAATCACAACGCCAATACAGGCGTTCACGCGCCGAATTTCAACGCACGAGCGGTACGCAGTCGATCGGAGGCAAATCCGTAATGATGTGCAGCCAATATGCTCCGCAGACGCGGGGGAGAGGTCACGGCCAGCGCTTCGCCGAAGCCGTCCGCGGGCACTGGAGCATCGAGTCCATGCACTGGGTGCTCGACGTCAACTTCCGCGAAGACGACAGCCGCACCCGAGAACGCACCCTGGCCAACAACCTGAGCTGGCTACGACGCTT